>JAISQR010000205.1 GCA_031274035.1 Treponema sp.
CGGCGGTCGCCGAAATCCCCCGGAGAGGTCCAGATGCCGATCTCCGCCTCGTTGATCCAGACCGAAATATCAGAAAGCCATTTTTTATCCGTGCCCGGAACCTCCGAAGATATTTCCATAGACAGCTCAAGCTTTTCCAGCTCTTTTTCTTTGTTGGCGTAAAGCGCGTTATTGGGGAATTTATATTCCACATAGCCCTTTTCAAACCAGACCAGGGAAGCCTTGATCCGGTTTGGGGAAAAGAAGGTGCCCGGAACATCCAGATACCCGATAATGCCGTCCCGGCTGCAAAGTCCGCAGGGAGCGGACACTTCGTAAGAGGTGTAGAGTCCCACGGGCATTTCCACCTCGATATTGTTGTTTTCCGGCGCTGCGGCGGGATTAAAGGTGATGAGTATCTCCTTGTACCGCGAAGAACAAACCTTCTGCCCCCCTTTGACGCCATTGGCGGTGTGGCTTTCGATAAGGCCCGAGTCCTCAAGCTGAAGAATGCTGGTGGTGGCGGTGGATTGGGGCAGGGAAAGCCGCTTTGCGATTTCCGTTACATTGAGTTCCTGGTTTTGGAGCAACTCAAGGATGCGGACCCGGACATCGGAGGCAAGGGCTTTGAGGAGCTTGGCATCCCGGGAAGAATTGATAACCAGCGCCTGGGGGCCGTTTTTTTGCATAGTTGATATATATCATAAAAACGGAACGATAACAAGGAGCCCGGCTTGGTCCTGTCCGGTACATAACGGGTTTATATATCAACTTTAATGATATATATTATTTTTCTTGACATATTAAAAGAATCCCTTGATACTATCCTAAATGGTTATATGACCATAAAAACTTTTTAGGAGGATAACGGATGAAAAAATTACTCGTTACGATTTTGGTTTTGGGCTTGTGCGGCAGCCTGTTCGCCGGCGGCGGAGCCCAGGGAGGCGCTTCCGGTGGAGGTGGAGGCGGACAGATGATCGAGGGGGCCAATGTGCCCCGCAACCAGACGATCATTCTGGAAAATCCCGGTGGAAGGGCAAATCCCCCCAACTATTTTAACCGCTGGAATTCGTGGAATTCGGGTTTTATGGGCGGTATCCAGCAGCTTGCTCTGGACGCCCTCTGGTATATCGACCCGGATGCCGGAGTGAACGGCGTGTGGGAAAATGCCCTGGCTTCGGAACGGCCGATTTACAACGCTGATTTTACTGAGATGACTATTAAACTCCGCAGAGGAATCTACTGGAGTGATGGGGTGGAATTTACCGTTGATGATCTTATCTATACGATTGAGGCTCAGATGGCGAACCCAGGTATGAACTATAGCAGCCCCTTCAACGCCTATGTAGGACGGATGGAAAGAGTCAATAACTATGAAGTAAAGATCTACCTGAAACAGCCCAATTCCCGTTTCCATTCAAACTTTGTTGTCCGCTGGGATGCCTGCTTTATGATGCCAAAGCATATCTTCGAAAAACAGGCGGATATTACTACCTACAACTTTGATCCTCCAGTCTCCTTGGGGCCCTACACCCTGAAAGATTACGATCCCCAGGGAAACTGGTACCTCTGGGAAAAACGGCCGGACTGGCAACGGACCACCCTGGCGCTTATGGGCAGTCTGGAACAGTCTCCCAAATACGCCATGTATATCAACGCTGGTACCAGCGATGTTAAAGTTATGTCTCAGCGTAACCACCAGCTTGATGTGATCCATGATATGGCAGTTGAAGGGGTCATCTCCCTGAAGCGGAACAATCCCACCTCCAAGACATGGTTTCCCAACTTCCCCTGGGGACATCCGGATCCGACTTTGGTTGCCTGTGTCCTGAATCTTGAAAAACCGGGCCTTGATAACAAGGATGTCCGCTGGGCTCTGGCCCTGGCAACTGACATTACCCGGCTTGCCATGGCTTCCTACCGAGGCGCAATGACCATTTCTGCCATCCCCATACCGCCTACCGGTATGTATCCCAAACATTATTTTGAGCCTTTAGAACAGTGGCTTCGGGATTTTACTCTTGATTTGGGAGACGGAACCAGCATTAAACCCTACAATCCGAATGCGGCGCTTGAGATCGCCGCCGAAGCCCGAAAGTCCCTGGGAGATGCGGTTCCCACCAATCAAAACGACATCAAACGTTTTCTCGGGGCGGGCTGGTGGAAATACGATCTTGCTTCCGCAGAAAAACTGATGAAGAAGGGCGGGATGCGCAAAAATGCCAGGGGCATCTGGGAATTTAACGATGGCAGGCCTTTTAAGATTTCCTTTATGGGTCAGACCGATTCTGAGCCCAGTCAGAACCGGGCGGCGGCAATGGTCGTGGAATGTTGGAAGGAATTCGGCATCGACGCTACCCTGGATGTACGGGCTGACTTTCAAACCCTGACAACGACCGGCGATTACGACGGCGTTTTCTATTGGAACATTCAAACCTGGGGCGGACATCCAGACCTCTCCTTTTTTCTTAATCACTACCATTCCAATCAGTACCGGCCTAGTGGAGAAAACGCAGGCCAGAATACCAGTAGGTGGCGGAATCCCCAACTTGACCGGATCGTTGAGGGAATCCAAACACTTGATATGGAGGATCCCAAGGTCATTGAACTGGGCAAAGACTTTGTAAAACTGGCGGTTACGGAGATGTTTGAGATCGCCGTATCTTCTTTCAACGTATTCACCGTTATGGATGAATACTACTGGACCGGGTATCCCGATATAAACAATCCTTATACCGATCCGGTACCAAACTGGACCAATTCCCGGTATATGTTTGTAAAACTGCGGCCAAAGTAGTAACATTTTGTTCGATCGTCCCCCGGCTTTTGCTGGGGGTTTTATTTCATCTTTATGAGGTACAGGGATGCGGAAATTTTTATTGAATTATGTGCTTCCCCGAATTGGCCAGTACATAATGGTTGTCTTTATAGGGGTTACTGTTACTTTTATCATTCCCCGGCTGTCACCGACAGATCCGGTACAGGCACAAATCAGCCGAACCATGACCAGCGGTGTTCAATATACCCAGGAGATGCTGGACGACTTCCGGGCTTCTTTGACCGCCCTTTACGGTCTTGAAGGTTCAGGATGGGAGCAGTACCTTGAATTTTGGCACCGCCTCTTCCGAGGGGATCTGGGCCGCTCCCTCTCTTCGTTTCCTACGCCGGTAATGGAGCTTATCAACCGGTCCATGCCCTGGACTTTGGGGCTTCTATTAACCGCCACGATCATCTCCTGGATTTTGGGAAATATTTTGGGAGGACTCGCCAGCTACTACCCCAAAAATAAATTTCTGATAAGCCTTGACGTTTTAAGCCAGGCCCTCAGGCCCATACCTTATTATATTTTGGCTCTGCTTTTGATTGTGTTTTTTGCCTATATCTGGCCCGTCTTCCCCATACGCGGCGCTTACCCCATGGGCATGCGGCCTTCCCGTACTTTAAAATTCGCCCTCACCGTACTCTACTATTCTTTCCTGCCCGCATTGAGCCTGGTTATCGGCGGTGTCGGAAGCTGGTTTATCGGCATGAAGTCCCTTACCTCCAACATCATCAGTGAAGACTATGTGGTGTACGCGGAAACCGCCGGACTTAAAGAGCGGAAGATTCTTTTTGGCTATGTTATGCGTAATGCCCTTTTGCCCCAGGTGACCGGACTTGCCCTTAGCTTGGGGATGATCTTTAACGGCGCCCTTATCCTGGAGGTAATTTTCACCTATCCGGGCATCGGGCTTTTGGCGTATCAGGCAATCCTCAACACCGATTATACCCTTATCATGGGGATTGCGATATTCTCGATAATCGGCATCGCTACCGCCTCCCTTATCCTGGATCTGATATATCCCCTCTTTGATCCGCGGGTTCGGATTCAGTAAGGAGCATAAGATGATTAAAGTATTACGGGACCTTCTGCGTTTCGACGGCCGCTTCCGGGCAGCCTTTATCTTTTTGGCGCTGATACTGCTCCTTATGATCCTTTCCTGGTTTTCTCCATGGGATATGGGCAAGACCTTCCAAGTGGGTATGGATCTGCCCCCTTCGCTGCGGCATCCCTTTGGGACCAATACAAGGGGTCAGGACATCCTTTTCTGGATGGCTTACGCGGTGCGGAATTCCCTTTACCTGGGCATTGTTACGGCCATCGTATCCAGGGCTATTGCGGTGGTTGTGGGACTTACCGCAGGATACCGGGGAGGATTCATCGATAAGTTTCTTATGTCAATAAACGACAGTTTTGTTGTTATGCCGGTTCTGCCCATACTGATACTGCTCAGTTTCCTTCTTAGAGAAAACATGAATATTACCATCCTGGCGGTATTCCTTGGAATCTTTGGGTGGTCCTGGGACGCCCGGCTTATACGGGCGCAGGTGTTGAGCCTCAAAGAGCGATCCTTTACACGGACCGCGGTATATTCGGGTACAAAAGCTTTTCGTATTACCATGACCGAACATCTGCCCTTTGTACTCCCCGTTGTTTTTGCCACGACAATCAACAACATGATCTGGTCTATCGGCATGGAAGTTACGCTGGGCGTATTGGGGCTCACCAGTATTACTATCCCTACCATCGGGTCCACCATTTATTGGGCTAATTCCCACCAGGCCCTGATAGCCGGAGTGTGGTGGTGGCTGGCAGCTCCCATTGTAATCTCAATCATTCTTTTTCTGGGGCTCTACCTCTTTTTTTCCAGCGTGAATGAGTATATCGATCCCCGGACCCGGCTGCGCCGGATGGGAGCTTAGTATGGCGCTATTACAAGTAGAAAACCTCCGGGCCTACTATAAAACCGAGATGTACGGGGTCTCCCGTCTGGTCAGGGCGATTGACGATGTATCTCTGGATTTACGGCCTAACGAAATTTACGGGGTCGCCGGTGAATCAAGCTGCGGTAAAACGACCCTTATCAAGGTACTGTCGGGAAATATTAAACCGCCCCTTAAAGTGCATGGCGGAAGCGTAAAGTACCGGTTTAAGACCGCCGAAGTGAACATGGCAAATGTCTCCGACGAAGAACTCAAGGGGAACGTCCGGTGGAAGGAAATCTCTTATGTCATGCAGGGTTCCATGAGCGTACTGAATCCGGTACGGAGAGTGATCAAAACCTTCGAGGATATTATCAGTACCCATGAGGGAATCCCGAACCGGAAGGAATTTCGGGAACGGATAAAAGAGCATGTGAAGAAGCTGGGGCTTCCCCCGGATGTACTCAACTCCTATCCGCATGAGCTGTCCGGGGGGATGCGGCAGCGGGTCGCCATTGCCCTAGCAACGGTATTTTACCCAAGTCTCATCATTGCCGACGAGCCGACAACCGCCCTGGATGTGGTGGTTCAGCGGGGGGTGTTGCAGCTCCTCAAGGAGATTCAGGGGGAATCAAAAAACACAGTCCTTCTGGTAACTCATGATATGGCGGTCCATGCAAATGTGGCAGACCGGGTAGCCATCATGTACGCCGGGCGTCTTATGGAAGAAGCCCCCTCGGAGATCATCTTTAAGCGGCCGGAACATCCCTATACCCGGCATCTTATCAGTTCTCTGCCGGTCATCGGCGACAAATCGATCAAAAACGCCCTTGAGGGGTCTCCGCCGAATTTGGCCAATCCCCCGGAGGGCTGCCGGTTTCATCCCCGCTGTCCCCTTGTCATGAACATCTGCAAGACCGAAGTTCCCGAAATGCGGGACTTGGGCGGCAGCCACCGGGCGGCTTGTCATTTACTTGGAGGCAAATCATGAGTGTAAAACTTCTTGATGTCCGGAATGTGACCCGGTTCTTTCATGTGGGAGGCCTTATCAATGGTACCACGCTTACCGCGGTAAACAATGTTTCCTTTTCACTTGCAGCAGATAAACCGGAGATATTTACCATTGCCGGGGAAAGCGGCAGCGGAAAAACTACTCTGTCCCGTATGCTGCTGCGCGACCTGGAGCCCAGCGAAGGGAATGTGTTCTTTGAAGACAGTAATGTTGTATCCATACGGAACCGGAAGGAATTTACCGCCTTCATGAAAAAAGTACAGCCGGTTTTTCAGAACCCTTTTGAAACGTTTAATCCCCTGCGCCGGGTGGAGGAGTACCTTATTGACACGGCGATCAATTTTGGTATGGCTCCTGATCGCAAGGCTGCCCTGCCGGTGGTGGATCAGGCCCTGCATCTTGTAGGCTTGTCGTTGGAGGAGTTAAGCCGCCGGTATCCTCATGAACTTTCCGGGGGACAGATTCAGCGTATCTCCGTAGCCAGGGCTCTTATTCCAAACCCCAGCCTAATTCTGGCCGACGAGCCGGTGTCCATGGTGGACGCCAGTTTAAGGATGGCGATTGTAAATCTTTTCAGGAAACTCCGGGACGAGGAAGGGGTCAGCGTCATCTACATTACCCACGACCTGGCAACGGCCTATTACATCAGCGACCGGATCGCTATTATGCTCCGGGGCTATGTGGTGGAAATGGGACCGGTGGAGGCGGTATTGGGCCGGCC
>JAISQR010000234.1 GCA_031274035.1 Treponema sp.
AAAATACTGGAAAAAAACTACAAGGAGCAGGTGGGCGAGGTAAAAGTCCAGCGTCTCGACGGAAAGCCGACGCGCTGTTACATCGGCCTGCGGCTAAGGTCGATGGACGAGGTTGCCTCACTGAACGAAACAAAGGCCGATAAAAACGCCGAGGACATTTTTAATAGCAATGTGCAAACACAAACGGAACCGCCTGAAGAGGAAAATCCGTTTGATTAAATACATGGGGGTAAATATGGACAGTGTGTCTGTAAAATGCCGTGGCGATAAATTAAGTATATGTCGCACAAAAGAAAAGAATTTCTTTGTTTCATACAAAAACTTTAATTTGGATATAGGCGACGAAACCCTTGAAGGGGGACTGATAAAGGCTCTGATGTGGTTCGGTCATATTAGTTTTAATGAAGGTATAGAGGAGGCGGGGCATGGACACAAGGAATTATTTTGAAGCGATGGGTATCTATCAGGATATAATGGTTAATTTATTTCAGATTTCTTCCCCGGTGTCGTTCATCTTAAATTTACCCTCAAAGGTACAGTTCAGGGCGGCGGCAATCTCCTTTATCTCTTTTTCGGAAAAATTATCCCGTTTCATTTTACCGGACATATTTGTCTGTGACTGGCTGGTCTTTTCCGCCAGTTCTGAAAGGGTCATCCCCCTGCGTCCAAGAAGAACCTTTATTTTTTCCCCAAATGTAAACGGCATAAAAACTCCTTATATAGAAAATAATACACTATATAGTGATATTTTGTCAATATTACAAATAAAAATGATGAAATAATCATATTTTCCATTTGATAACATGATTAAAATATGATAAATATGATTATATAATAATATTTAGGAGTTTTATATGGCAAAGATACTTCAATTCAGGCTGCCACCGGCACAATTACACCCCTATTATATGCCAGAGGGCGAGATAAGGTACGAGACTCCGGTAAAACGAGAGACAGAGGTTCCTCCCCGCAGGAAGGAGCCGATTGTCCTTTCCGTCATGCCGGACCAGCCCTTTCCCGTGGGGCATCAGGACTTCCGGCCCCTGCTCCAGCGGGACGGCCTTATCCTCATGTCCTGGGCAAGGTGGGAAGACGGTTATGAAGACGGAAGCTTTGTAAGGCAATATATTGTTACCTGGGTAACATCGCAAGGGAAATCCCGCCATTACGCCACACATCCAATTCTTGAAAAGGAACTGGCCGAAGCGGCCCCCGAGCGGAAGGGAGACCCCTTTTTTTACCGGGGGGCTTACGGCCGCCGGTTTGACATAAGGGATTACAGCGAAAAAGACATAGCCGATTATGTGTATCTTACCGCCCCCTTTGACTTAACCTATAAAACCATACCCGGTTTTATCAGGGTTCTAAAGGCGCTTGGCTCAACGGTCAACTTTGATGTTGCTTATACCCTGACCAAAGAACGGGAAAAGCGAAGCAAGGCGCGGGAATATCTGAATCAGTTTGAATCGCAGAGAGTGTAATTATGGATTTTTATAACGAAATAAGAATCGGAAAGGCGGGAGAATTCTTGACGTGCTGCGATCTTACATTGACGGGCTTTGCCGTTTTTATGAATGAACGACAGGTCGGGTATGACCTTATAGCCGATACCGGAAAAAAACTGTTGAGGATTCAGGTAAAAACGTGCTTGAAACCAAGCCCCATCCCTCAAAGAGTAAAGGAGCATTACGCTTATATCTATAGCGTTCGACGTTTTGGCATCGGTGGAAGAAAAAGCTATGCGATAGATGATGTTGATATTTTTGCGTTTGTTGCACTTGACATTATGAAGGTTGCGTATGTGGAATCAAAGAATGTCGGACAAACCATAACCTTTCGCACGGAAACAAGCCGAGGGGAATATCACGATGAAATAGGGATTGCCTGTTATAACAAAATAATCACCTTCAAAGGGAAGATGTCCCAGCGAGAAATAGCTCATAAATTCAATATCTCTGAGGATATGGTTAGCCGAATGTTTCAGGAAAACTATAAGCCCCATGTAACACAAGCCCGTTATTTTTCTGATTTTTACCGTGATCGGAAATGGTTTTTATCGCTATAGGGGTAGGAAATATGGCATTACATATTTACAACATGGATTGCATGGAATTCATGAAAGGGTGCAAAGACGCGGAATTCGATCTGGCTATTTGTGATGTTCCTTATGGTGATGCTGGGGATGTAGTTCATGCCTCAAAGGGCGGACGGTTTGCGAAATACGGCGAAGGTGCCCGCCGTTGGGATATAGCGCCCGGCGAAGATTATTTTAAAGAGCTTTTCAGAGTGGCGAAGTACCATATTATTTGGGGCGGGAATTATTTTGACCTGCCGCCGTCGCGGAATTTTATTGTATGGCGTAAACTTTCAATTTCGCAGTCTTTTTCAATGGCGATGGTGGAGCAGGCGTGGACGGATATTAACGGAAACGCAAAATACTTTGAATGTATACCGCAGGACAAGGGCCGCTTCCACCCGACCGAAAAGCCGGTAAAATTATACGCCTGGCTTCTGGCCAC
>JAISQR010000236.1 GCA_031274035.1 Treponema sp.
GGCCATCTGTATTTCCGGGAACGGCCCTACCCTGGTTCCCCTTACCGTTGACGGGGAAACCTTAGCGCCCCTGCACTGGTATAATCCCCGGATCCCGGATGCGACTGCTCCCTCGCTGTTTCTTCCGTATGTCCGGTGGTTTGCCCGGCATCGGCCCCAGGACTATGAAAAGACCCGGTACCTCTTTTCCGCGCAGGAATGGCTGGCGTACCGCCTTGGGGCGGATCCGGTTACGGTTCTCCCGGCAGCGGCCTATACCCCCTACTATTGGGACCCGGAGCAATGCACTTCCTCCTCCCTGGATATCCGGCGCTTTCCTCCCGGGGTGCATCTGGGGAGCATCATCGGCAGGGTTTCTGCGGCTGCTTCCGGGCGCTTCGGCCTCCCGCAGGGGATACCCCTGGTTGCGGGGGGGCCTGACTTCATTATGGCCCTCATCGGCGTGGGGGCTCTCAAACCTGGGGTGGTCTGTGATCGGGCGGGAACCTCTGAGGGCATCAATATATGCAGCCAGGTCCCCATCCCCTCTGGGGAACTCCGGGTGCTTCCCCATCTGGAAGCAGGGTTGTGGAATATCGGCAGCATCATCCCTGCCTCGGGCCGGCTTTTTGCGTGGTTCAAGACCCTGACCGGCCAGGAGGAACGGAGCAATCGGAAACTGGCGGAGGAACTCATTGCATTCCCCAGTCCTGATGGGGCGTGGTTTCTTCAGGAGGAGCGGCCGCGGTTCTTTCCCGGAACCGGGGGGCAGTGCGTATCCTTTCGGGAGACCGGCACGATGAACCGGCAGGGGCTGGGCCGGGCGGTTCTTGAGGCTATGGGTTTCCTGGCGCGGGATGCCCTGGAAACCTTGGGCCGTCATGGGTTTCCGGTTAGGGAGATGCGGGTTTCTGGCGGCCAAGGCACAAGCCCCTGGTGGAACCAGCTCAAGGCGGACCTTACCGGGCGCACCCTGCTGATTCCGGAGATCCTTGACGGGGAATTGGCAGGAGACGCGGTTTTGGCGGCCATAGCCCTGGGGGAAAGCGCTGATTTACCCGAAGCGGTGAGCCGGATGATTCGCATGAGCGCCCGGTATGATCCTACGGTGCCAACCCAGGACGCCTTTACCGAGCAGTACCGCCGGTATGGTGAACGTAAGGCACGGTTTCATGCAGCGCTCTAATAGCCCGGAGACGGTTGGGGCGTTGCTCTTTGATAGGGATGGAACCCTCTATACGAACCACGGTCAACCAGTTGACGACATGGTATGATTTCTCATCAACAGTTTGTTATGCGACCTACCGCCTCAATTTTTTCAAAAATAGTGTAAAAAAGTGTTGACAAAAAATTTATGCTCTGTTATTTATTAACAGCCCTTTGTATGCAAATACAATTTAAGGCAAAAATTGATTTTTTGCTTTTTAGAAAGGAAAAGATGGTATGAAAAAAATATTCGTGGTTTTCTTGTTTATTGGACTGTTTTTTGGATGTGCTAAAGAAAATAATCAAAGCACCATTGCCGTTGTTGGTTTAGGCACGGTATTGGTACAACCGGATATGGTTCAAGTAAATATTTCTTTAAGTCAAATAGCAAAAACGACTCGTCAAGCCCAAGAAGAAGTAAATATAATGGTTAGGCAAGTATTGGAAATACTTAAAGAAGAAGAAATTGAAGAAAAAAATATAGGAACATCTTCTTTACGGTTTAATCAGGAATATGAATGGGACGGTAATAGAAGGATTTTAATCGGACAGAAAGTTGAACAAATAATAACGTTTTCAATAAATGATATACAGAAAGACACTGAAAAGGCACCGCGATTATTGGATAAAATAACACAGGTTAATAATATTGTCTTAAATCAAATAAATTTCAGTGTTAAAGACAATAAAGAACATTTTATAAGGTCCCGTGAACTGGCATATGAAAAGGCATTGGAAAAAGCAGAACAGTATGCAGAACTTTCCGGCCTTAAAATTATAAAAATCGTAAGTCTTTCTGAATTGGAAAATCCGCAAAATATTCCACAAAGCAACAGACTATACAATACTATGGCTAAATCTGTGGATGTCGATGTCGGAGGATCAACCATACTGCCAACGGGAGAAATAGAAATTACCAGTCAAATTGCTGTAGTATTTCTTTTGGAATAAAATAATTAGGGGAAATAATTATTTTAGGAAACAAGTTGGCAAAGAGGCGGTACGTCGCATAAGAGGTCTGTTAACGCTTCGCCGCCAGTAGGCGGCTCGGGGTTCAGCCGTATTGGAACTGAACTATCCGCCGTTTCATTGCCGATACCGGTTCGCTTCCCCCAGGCAGGTATGTTCGCTACCGTCACCATCGTGTAAAAATCCTGTTTGATAGTGTCTACAAGCCGTCCGCTCATGTGCAGCCACTTCACCGCTTTGTTGACGGTGTATACGCCCTCAATCGCTCCCTGAATCAAGGTGAGCTTTGCCCGTTCTTACTCGCTCATTTTTGCGCATTAAGAACGGTGGTCATTCCCTAATTCGCGTTAATTCGCGTCATTCGCGGACTCTTTTGTTTATATGCGCCGGCCCTGCCCTATACCCTGCGCGTCCCTGGCTGGACTTTTTTCCCGTGGTCGCCCCCTGGGTAACAACTCAGCGGGGTCCGAGGCGGGGGGACTCTTTTGAGGATACCACCGTGGAAATCAATACCACCATGCTTCGGGGTTTGGTGAGGTAGAGGTAGGGAGAAGTTAAGGGTTTTTCCGTACCAGGGACGCAGATATCCCCAGGGGGGGGAAGGCCCGTGTCAATCACCCGGACCCACTGCTTACCCTCTAGGGGCTTACAGACCGTAAAGGAAACCGATGTTTC
>JAISQR010000268.1 GCA_031274035.1 Treponema sp.
ATCAGACTGGTGAACAAGAACGGGGAGACCAGGAAGCTGGTTACCCTTGGGGACGGCCCCATTCACGCCATCTTCCAGGCCATTAACCACATCATAGGGAAGGAGCCGAAGCTGGAGCTTTACGAAATCGGGGCCATTACCGGCGACGCTTCAGCCCAGGGTGAAACCATGGTGAAGATAGGCTGGGATAACCGGCACTGGAACGGACGGGGCCTCTCCACGGATATTGTGGAATCTTCCATTAAGGCGTATCTTGCGGCGATCAACGCTATGGAATGGGAGTTAGGAGCCCAGTACCTTGATTAGGCTAAAACACGGATAAAACCGCAGAGTACGCATCGAACCGGAGGTTCGCGATCGCAGAGGAGAAGAAATAAATGTCAAAAAGCCTATTCTCTGCGTCCTCCGCGCTCTCTGCGGTTAAATATCTTTTCTTGCCATTTAGACTCCAGCAGGGAGAAGTGAGCAGCCGGAGGACCTTCACCCGTAACTATTTGGCGGTAACGCTGAGAGTATAGGAATTATTCTCAAGAGTGCCGCTGTCAATGGTTGTAACGTGTCGCCGAAAATGGGAATTTTTCGCACTGAGAATGGGAATTGAACGCCGTAGACTTCGCACCGAGAATGGGAATTTTTTACCTTTTCCCCACCTTTTAAAGCTACTTTAACAACCCATAGAGGGGCTATAATACTGCCATTATAGCCCCCAAAGCCCACCGTGGGCCACCACGAGGCTTTAGGCTGGCTTTGTAGCGGTCTTCTTTTTTGCCTTATCCGGGAGTATAAGCGGATAATTGGCCGTCAGGATTTCCGTCTTGATCTTGGGGTTTGCGTAACGATTTGTCATGGAGCATTCCCGTTTTATCTCCAGGTTATGCCATTTATTCCGCTTTACAAAGTCCTCCAGGCTTTTGTTGTGGAAATGACTCAACAGGAACTTCCCCTTGATGGTCTCCAGAAGTTTCAGGAGGACATCAAAGTCTTCTTGGGAGTACCCGTCATAATGGCCCTGGTCTGAACCCACATAGGGCGGGTCCAGATAGAAAAAGGTGTCCTCGACATCCCGGCTTCGGATAATACGCAGGGCATCGCAACACTCAATTTGAACTTGCTGGAGCCTGACCGCATAATCGACCGTAAAACCTGCCCGTTTGTTGGCCAGTTTCTTACTGGTGCCACCGGTACGATCATAACCATATCCGCCGTCCAGCATACAGCCGTATGATGAATTGGCCAGCACCCAAACAGCCCATGCCCGTTTTACCCGGTCGAAAAGTTCCGGATTTTTGCAGATTACCCAGGCATGATCATGCTGTTTTCGGCTGTGGAGGCTGATAGTCACCTCTTTTTCAAGGGCCGAAAAATCCCTCTGAAGAACCTCGTAAAAATTGATGATCTCCCCGTTGGTATCGTTGATGATCTCAACCTTGGACGGTTCTTTGGCAAAAAATATCGCGGCCCCGCCGAGGAAGGGTTCGCAATATATCCGGTGGGGCGGTATCAGCCCCAGAATGATTTTGGCAAGCTGCTGCTTGCCTCCGTAATAAGAAAGCGGTGTTTTCACAGAAACACCTCCTCATACGGACTTAACCAGAAGGCGGAGGTTGCCGATAATAAAACTGCCTAGTGCTAGGTCGGGCAGTTTCGGGGGCAACCCTAAGGTGCTTGTGCACCTTGCCCGGTAGTTGCCACTACCGGGTGTCTGCCCGTTATTTTTGAGGCCCTGGGGCCTCTTTATCCGGCAACGCCGGTTTGTTACCTTTCTTGAAAACCATGCCTTTCAATACGGACCTGGTTGTTTGCCGTCCTGAACAATGCCTAATGTATCCAAAAAAGCTCATCAGGCTGGCCTTGGCGTGTTCCAGAATGGCCGCATCCTTCTTATAATCCCGCGCCATTTTACGCAGCCGGCGTTTCGCCCGTTTCACCGTGGACTTTCTCGGTTTGATGTGGGTCGGCCATATCCGGTAGCCGCAGAAATTTATTCCGTGTTGCCCCGGGAAGATCCCTGTTTTCGGATTCAGATTGAGCTTTAGGTCATCATGCAGAAAGTTTTCAATGTCGCAAAGCAATTCCCAGAGGTACGCCTTGTTATCGCTGAGAATAATAAAATCGTCCATATACCGGGCATAGTATTTCTCCCGGTGTTTGTTTTTTATGCGGCGATCCAATGGCGTGAGGTAAATATTTGCGAAAAGCTGGGACGTGAGGGAGCCGATGGGGATACCGGTTCCATCCTGGTCAGTACTTTCGTAGGACCGGATGATGACACTTATCAGATCCATTACCTGTTTGTCCCGGATATTCCGGCGGATAATGTTCATCAAAACGTTGTGATTAACCGACGGGAAGAACTTGCTTACATCGCATTTGAGGACATAGTAAGAACCCCATTTGCGGCGGGCTGACCTGGCGCATTTTTCTACATGCCGCATGGCAGCATGAGTACCCTTACCCCGGCGGCAGGCAAAGGTTTCCGCCACAAAACGGTTTTCAAATATCGGCTCTATTGCCCGCACGAGGGCATGATGGACAATACGGTCTCGAAACGACGGTGCCGAAATAAGCCGCTTCTTTGGTTCGTAAACGTAAAACTGCCGGTATGGTTCCGGCTTATAGATTTTCCAAATCAATTCATTTTGTAAAATAACCAGGTTCTCTTCGAGGTTCCGTTTGAACTTGAGGCTTTCCCACCGGTAACGCTTCCCTTTACAGGCCGCGCGATAGGCATGGTATAGATTCTCAAAATCAATGACCTGCTCCCAAAGATGGGAATACGATTTTGGCATAATGACTCCGATAAATATAAATGCGAAGCGGACAACTTTCAGCCGCCCTGGGGCTAAGCTCCGGACACCTACTTGCCGCCCGCTCCTGTTAATGTTTTCAATACCCGGCCGATTAGCCGGACAAAGAAGGATTATGGCTCCTTTTCCCCTCGGCACACTCAGGTTCCCGTAGGAACGCTGCTTCTGACTTAGAGGGAGAGCGGGCCGCAGGCCAATGTTGTTGTTCACATTCGAGCGACGATTGTTCAGATTCAGGTCCGCCAACCCCGCGTTCGCACCGTTGTTCCAGTTGCCCCCACGGATAGGCCGCCGCCAATAATCAGCCATCCCCCTATGAAGTACGGAGGTTTTTTAGCCATCCGCCCAACATTCTTCCTACCTCTGTAATCATCAGACTGAAATTCTTGTACTTCTCGAAGGGCACAAACTCCAATTCCATGCCCATTCGGACCATGAATTTCAGATCGCTAATCCGTTCGTCGGCCTTCTCTACCAGCACAAGTTTCCTGGATTTTTGCGGGATTTCGCCTGCCCGGTTGAGCAAGCCTCCCGCTTCCCATAGGACATGCCGGATGTCCGCGGCCATGGCATATTTTTCCGCCTTCGGAAAATTGCGCAGCACACCGTTCATGTATTTCGCCATGTCCACATATTTCTG
>JAISQR010000366.1 GCA_031274035.1 Treponema sp.
CTCTGGAAAGACGCGAGGGATAAAGCCGAAGTGCTCGGCATGGGGAAAATTCTTGACTGGAGCAAAAACGCTGTTGCCCAAGCCAAGGCCGGCATCGCCAAATACAACTAGGGGGCCGCGCCTACGTTTTTTAGCCAAGGGGTTTGAGCAACTTTTAATTTGCCGCCCCGTGGCTAACTCACGGGCCCAAATCCCGCTCTGCCGTAGGACTACCTGAACAGCGCGCAGGTTCCTGTTGTGCGGTAGTAGGCAATTCGGGATTCAATGGCTTGCCGGCTGCTGTCAAGAAAAGCCGCGAGACAATCAATACACAGGTATTCGCTTGCCCCGCGGTTGACGAGCTTCCGGTAGATTGCGGTTTCGTCTCCGTTGAGCGCCTTCGCGCATTGTTTGCAAACCGGTTGCGTTGTCATACCAGTTTCATTCGGTAGACTTTACATTCATGGCTTTCAAGCCCGCAAACAAAACGTTCGCGGTGGAGGCCTTCATCCCGGTGTGTAATGCAGTTATGCGCTTGAAACGCCTTGCCCGATGCGTATGGCAGGCCGATGTCAAACAACTGTAATGACGCCTCGCGGGGAGTATCACCGAAATTGACGCAGGCGTAGGCATAATCACCGCCCGTAAGAGGCCGCCACAAACATACGAGGTCGGTGTTGTTATTCCACGCGCCTACGCGGAAAGGCGGGCGGCATTCGGCATCCTGATTGATCGCGAGGATTTCGGGGTTAGTCAATATCGTTCTGGTTTCATCTGACATATTTCTTATGTCGCATCCTATCATGAGAGGCGAATTCATAATTGCCCAGAGAGAAAAATGAGACGAATATTCCATGTCTGAACAGCCGCTGTCTTTACCCGCGATGTATGTGTTTTCCGCATTACCGCGCATACCGACAACGAGCATATCCATATCGTTATGGCATCCGGTACCCTCATAACAGGTTTTATCGATCTGCGATAAGAAAATATTTTTTATGGACTGCCAGTTATCCTGAATGTCGCCGGTTGAACGGAATGAAGACGCGCCCGATCCGCGGATCCATTGATGAACATTGTCCTGCCCCCAATTACAGGCTGACAAAAGAATCGGTCTGCCGCAGTTACGCAGCGCTATAGCCATTCGCCTATAGAGATTTTCCCCATTGGCGGAGGCCGGTCTATAACAATAATCGTATTTCAGGTAATCAACACCCCAGGACGCAAAGGTTTCGGCGTCCGTGAATTCATGATCGAAACTGCCCGGATACCCTCCGCAGGTATGGGTTCCGGCACACGAATACATGCCGAACTTGAGTCCCCTGCTGTGCACATAATCAGCCAGCGCTTTCATTCCGCCGGGAAATTTTTCCGGGTCCGCGGTAATCCGTCCGTTTGCGTCACGCTCTTTGAGACTCCAGCAGTCGTCAATCACGACATACTCATAACCCGCATCCCTGAGACCCGTGCTAATCATCGCGTCGGCCGTCTCCTGAATTAATTTTTCATGAATTTTCCAACTGAAAGTATTCCATGAATTCCATCCCAGCGCCGGCAAAGCGCCGTGAACCAAAGTATTTGCCATTATTGCCTCCAAGTTTTGATATATATTTATATTTTCTTTTCAGATGTTTGTCCAGTAGTATAAGGTCTTTCCCCTTTTTTTAATTTGTGATATTATATGCCAAATTCAGGCTGTCCGCCTGATATTATTTTAAAAGGATGTTTCATGGAAACCAAGGTTTCAATGCGTGATATTGCCAGAGAACTGGGGGTGAGTATTGTCGCGGTCAGCAAGGCCCTTACCGGAAGAGAGGGGGTGAGTGAAGCCTTGCGTGAGAAGATCAAATACAAAGCTAAAGAGATGGGCTATATTTACAACAGCCTCCCGAAAAGTATGCTGACCGGCAGGAAATATCAGATTGGAATTCTGATCGCCTCACATTTTTTGGGTGAATTTGCTTTTTACTGGCTTGTATTTATGCAACTTCTTGAAAGTTTTAAGTCTACCGAATATTTCGCGCTGCTTGAAATTGTTAATGAGGAGGCGGAAAAAAAATGCCTGCTTCCGGCGCTTGTACGGGCCAACAAAGTTGACGGCTTAATCGTACTTGGACAGTTCTCCGAAGATTATCTCAATTTCGTCACACAAAAAATGCCCGCCTGCCTTTTTCTTGATTTTAATTCAAGCGCCGGGAGCTGCGACCGCGTGGTGTCCAATAATTTTGACGGCGCTTATAATCTGACAAAACTGCTTTTGGAAGCGGGACACAAGCGTATCGCCTTTATCGGTACAACTTCCGCTACAACCAGTATCCTTGACCGGTTTATGGGTTACAGCAAAGCCCTTTTGGAAGCCGGTTTTCCGCCTCTGCCGCCAATTCCGGATCGTGATGAAAAACATCAGGGATACCACGCTTCCGAGATTGATTTAAGAATCGGAGAGGAAGCGGGATGTACCGCTTATGTCTGCAATAATGATCAGCTTGCCGGAACGGTGATACGGTATTTCAAACAACGGGGTATCAGGATTCCCGATGACATTTCGCTTGCCGGTTTTGATAATAACGATATAGAAACTACCGAAGGGATCGGTATTACCAGTCTTGCCCCGGACATTGAATCAATGTGTTCCATCGCCGTTTCCAACCTGATTACGCGGATTGAAGACCCCGGTTACCGGAGCAGGGGACAAATATTTGTAAATGGCAGGATTGTCAGTAAAGAATCCATCGCGCCGCCGAAAGGAGGAGATGCCTGACTCCGTGCCCCTCCCCGTAACAAGTTGAGATGTCCGTTTCTTTTTTGACGCCTTGCCCAAGTATCACGTCCTGTTCAGCGGGCAAACGGTTATACCTTGAAGTACCCGCTGTTTTCAAAATTTTGCTTGACACTATCGGTATAGTGGTGTATTATAATCGTAATTACCTAATGCGTTAGGTAATTGTTACCTTCATTTAGGGGGAGATTATGGCCGAAAAACTGCGAGCGGGGATCATTGGCTGCGGGGGTATCGCCAACGCCAAGCATATGCCGAGTCTTGCGGCGCTGAAGGATGACGTTGAAATGACCGCGTTTTTTGATACCGATGAAGAACGCGCAAGAAAGGCCAGGGTTCAATACGGCGCGGAAAATTCAAAGGTCTATACGGATTACGAAAAGCTGCTTGAGGACAAAACCCTTGATATAGTCCACGTCTGTACGCCGAACCGTACCCACGCGGTAATCTGTATCGCCGCTCTTGAAGCGGGCAAGAATGTGATGTGCGAGAAACCTATGGCGATAAACGCTTCCGACGCGCGCCGTATGGTGGAGGCGGCAAAGAAAAGCGGAAAGAAACTCACCGTTTGTTATCAGCACAGGCATAAGCCCCAGGCGGCTTATCTCAAAAACATTATTGAACGCGGCGACCTCGGGGAAATCTATTACGCCAAGGCGTTTGCCGTCCGCCGTAGGGGGACGCCGACTTGGGGCGTTTTTCTTAACGAATATGAGCAGGGCGGCGGCCCTCTTCTTGATATAGGCACCCATTCCCTCGATCTTACCCTGTATTTGATGAATAACTACAGGCCGAAGATGGTCGTCGGTACAAAATACAAAAAGCTGCTCAATCCCGACTGCGCCAATCCTTTCGGGCCCTGGGATCCCGAACAGCATACGCTTGAGGACTCCGCCTTCGGTTTTATCGTGATGGAAAACGGCGCGACCATTACCCTTGAGGCTTCCT
>JAISQR010000384.1 GCA_031274035.1 Treponema sp.
GCACCGGATATTCCCGCAGCGGCAGGAGTAACTTCTCATTACGTCGCGTGAGCGACGAAGTAAATCGAACAGCACCGCATAGCGGAGCTGACAGATCGCCTGAAATTTCAATGCGCTCAAAGTGTTTTTTAAGGAACAGCCGCCGCTTGCAGTATTCCTCAATGGCATAGGTAGACGTGATAAGGCAGAAAGCCGCCAGGGACGGCGGCTGGAATGAATTTGCCGGGTTTTTGCTATGCGAAAACTCATAGCCTGGATTTTGCACGGAAGTAAAATCCAGGCAATCTTCCCGGTCATCAACGCCCAAAATGGCCTTGAAATCCCCCAGGGGGATAAGTGAACGTAAGGTTTGTAACCCGGTTTCGTTGCTCATAATCCCAAGATAAGGGACCCAAAGCCGCTTTTATATACGAGTTTTCCGCAATTTTTCGTTGCTTTTATAAAGGGATTTTTAAGGTATGCCGGAAAAATCGGAATAATTTAAGGGTTTTCTCCAATTTTTCAGCTGTATTATTGTAACCTATTCCCATTTTATATGTTCTATACAGATTTGTCCAAATTCAGGAGGTATTAGATGTTCGCTTTAAGGCATTATGTCGAAAATGTATTAACCCCTACCGAGGAACAGATAAAATTCATCAGGTCAAAAATTCGCCGTATCAGGGCAGTTCTAACGCAAAATTCCAGGTTGACCCCAAAAGAGGTACATACAGGCGGCTCCCTGGAAAAAGGGACCATGCTCAGGCACAAGCCCGATGCAGATATTGTGTGCATTTACAACCGAAAGGAGGAAGTAGCCGCCAACTGGCGAAAACTGGTTACGCTGGTTCACAAAGACCTTGAACAAAATTTTCCCAACATGAAGGTAGAACAAGCTGGACGGCTGGCTATACACCTGAAGTCGGTTTTTCAAGAAAAGGAATATAATTTTGATGTAGTTCCCTGTTACTACGTCAATTCCCCGGCGGTAATGAAAGATCATACCGGCTCAAAACTCTATACCGCCATCACAACAATATGGCATAGCCGCTATATATGCGGCAGATATAAAAATCTGCCTTATTTCACGGATGTTGTGCGGCTTCTCAAAGACTGGAAACGGGAACAGGAAGTACCGTTTCTGAAAAGCATCCATCTTGAATTGATCGCTGCCGACACCTACAATTGCAACATTGACGATATTGAAAAATTGCAGGACAAAGATTTGCCCTGGATTTTTGACCAATGCTTGGATGACATAATAGATACTCTTGACGGCTATCCGGTACTCCCCTTCAACTGGAAATATTGTAATGAAGATGATTTTAAAAAACAGTATAATAGCCCGTTTTTAATAGACCCCGCTAATCCTGATGATAACCTTTTGAACGGTATTGATAAGGCCGACATCAAAAAAATCAGAATGAAGGTGAAGGCTACCCGAAAAAATCTGGCTTCCAAAAACTACGCCGCTATTTTCAACAGACAGGGACTACTTCAAAAATTTTCATTTGATTAGCCCTAACACACTGCCCCCTCATACCGCAGCGCGTGGGTTTCCCCCAGGGAAGCCCTGGTCTCCCCCGCCGCCTTCGCCCCCAACGCCTCTATCCGCTGAACCTCAAAAGACACCGCCCCCATATCATCACAAACCCGCCCATAGACCAGCAAAGGCCGCTGATCAAACAGAAGCCGCCCGTACTTCTCGTACACCTGGGGGAAAATTACCGTTTCATACAGACCCGTTTCATCTTCCAGGGACAAAAAAGACATCGTTAAACCGTCTTTCGTCCACACCTCTTTTTGCGTTACAGGCCATCCCGCCATTTTCACATTCCGGCCTATATAGTCCCCGATACGCACCGCCTTAACACGGTACTTCACCGCCAGCACGTCACTTTTCCACAAAGCCAGCGGGTGCACATTCCGCAAAAAACCCAAGGCCCGGTATTCTTCCCACAAGTCATTATCGCTTCTCTGTACCCGCTTCGCCGGAGGAACAATCGAATAGAACGGCGCGGCCTCCGCCGCAAAGAGTTCATCCTGCCCCTTTTTAACCGCCCCCGCATTTGCCGATAATAACCGCCGGGCTTGCATAAACCGCGGCAAACCTTCGGCGATACTGTCAAAAACTCCGGCAGGGCATAAGGATATAATATCATCACGCCCCAACTTGACCCGCCGGGCAAAATCATCAAGGCTTGAAAAATCGCCGCCCCGTTCTCGCTCTTTCAAAATACCTTCCGCCCCGGAAGCCGAAAGCCCCCGCACCGCCATAAGCCCGATAACCAAATCCCGCCCGCTGCCATAATACTTGTACCGTGAAACATTAACGTCAGGCCCCACGGTAAGAAGCCGCATACGCCGCGCCTCCGCAATATAGGCATGGGGCCGGTAGTAGCCGCCCTGGTTGGAAAGAACCGCCGCCATAAATTCCGCCGGATGGTGAACCCGCAGATAAGCCGACTGAAAACTAACCATGGCGTAACTTGCGCTATGGGGCTTGCAGAACGAATAGCCGTCAAAACTCAACATCATTTCCCAAATCTTCCGTATTGTCTCATCGGCTGCGCCGTTTTTCCTACAGCCTTCAGAAAATTGCGTCTCATAAGCCGCCAGTTTTATTTCCACTTTAGCCTCAAATGGCAGTCATTTCACAACGATTTTTACGGCAAGCCTTAAGGCAGCAAATTGTGCAATTTACCATATCGGAAATCGGCCTTGCCAGTTTCTCTCAGAATTGATATAGTCAAAAGCAAGGAGTAATCATTAACACTTCGTGTTAATGCCCGATTGAACGGCAGCGGCGATTCTGCCGCTTTTTATAGGAGAAACCATGCAGCAGACCGTCCGGCCTATGACCCTCAAAGAGAAGCTGGCCATTGATATGAAAGCGATAGAAATGGCCAGACAGGGTAACCATGAGGAATTCATGCGTATAGAAAAGACCATTCCACTGGCACCGTATATGGCGAAGTGGGTAAAAGATCACCTCGGAGCGAAAGCGCTCATAGAGAGCGGCTGGAACCTCTCCGAAGCGGAAGCTGAATATGGCCCCGGCTGGCTTAGCTCTTGACATCGTTGCAAGCGCGATGCTTATA
>JAISQR010000469.1 GCA_031274035.1 Treponema sp.
TTAATCCATTTTTGCTTTTATCGGCTATATTAGTCTCTTGAAAATCAAACCAACTTACGCAGCTATCCGGTACCTCTTGTGTACCACGCATTGAATCTTTAAGGATTTGTTTTTCGTCAAGAGATTCGGAGAATGTATGAATTGAAACAATTCCGCCAATACTACCGCCTTCCGCTTGACAGCCCATTTGGTAGTTCCCGGCTGCTTCCGTTCCGTCTGGTTTGGTTTCAATTTCGTCTATTAGATACCCCTGGAAGAATAAACTTACCTTTTTGTCTGTTTTATTGTAACGCAGAGATATGCTATATATACTCTGTTCATTAAGATGAAGCTGATTAATTGATGTTTTTAGCGAACAAAATCCAGGCGCTTCAAAATAAATTTGACCCTGATCAATACCAAACGAAAACACCCCGGCCTGCGCGTATATATCGCTTTTTACCGAATTGTTTTGAAAAAGGATAATTGTTTCCAAAGTGAAATCGTTTTTCCCGGACAAACCAAAATTGGGAATATTGCTGTGTTCCATATATCTTGCTTTGTCAATACAGAACGCATTTAATGAATCTAAATTCTGCTTTTTATGCATCGTGCTCATTCCCCCACAGGGAGGCAAAGGCTCTCCCTTCAGCTAATACTTCCGGAGTAACTTTAGAAGATTCTTTTGCGGGCTTGGCCGCATTCTGCAAAACATAATCACCCGCGGCAAAGCCGTTTGCGTAAACAATATGCTCTTCACCCTCAAGCGATATATTATACACTTTGCCCGAGTAATCCCTTGTGTACAGATAATAAATATGACCAAAAGAGCCATCCTCCATAACAAGCCTTTCTTCGCCAGTCAATTGATCCACATCTTTTGGCCCGCAATCGGTAAGTACGGGGTGCCCCTTGGTAAGCTCAAGCGTTTCACCTTTATCCGTAACCAGAACGTAAACCTTAGTTTCATCACCTTTAGCACAAGCCTTAACCCGCGCGCCCCCGCCGCTGGTCTTTACAAATTCGCCCTCTGTAATTTCTTCAATAACTTTTTTACCGCCCTCTGCCATTGTGATCAATGTGCCTTTGGCAAAGCAGCCCCACTGCAGAAGAATGTCAGATATCAGGTTATAATTTGGATTGGGATCTTTTACATCAACGCTTGATACAGTATACGAGTACGTTTCGCCATCGGAAGTTTTAAAATTGATATTTAGGATATACGCATAACTACGATAGCCTGCTATTGCGCTGTTGGGGATCACATTTTTCCAATCTGCTTCTAACTTCCAGGAAAACCCATCATCAGTTTTTTGAAAGCACCCGTCCCACGACCCATTATAAAAAATAGCCCCTTTTTCATCATTTTGCATCAGCAGCATATAATCATTCGTTGCCGAAGCAAAGCTAACCCCCTGCTTAAGCTTAACGCTTCCCGAACCGTCCAGATAAACCTTTTGGTTGTCACACGTGCGCCCTTCTGGATAACAATAGTCAGCGTCAGTGGCTAGACGCGCATAGGTAACTTTTATAGGATCCGTTGATCCGGTTTTTATATGCCGCGGATCGTTTACAACAGAACTTGCCACAACGTCCCTTAAAATGAAATCAGCCTGTTTCCAACTGTCAGATGAAATCACGGAACGCAATTTATTGCTCCCTTTCTCCTGCCAGGAGGCATGTAAAACAACCTTTATTATGTCTGTATCACCGGCTTTAAAGTCCGGAACTTCAGCCGTTAAACGGCTCGTGCTTTTGTTGTACACAAAATCATTCTTTGCGGCAACCTGAACCCCGTTTACAAAAATAGTTAAAAGAAGGTACAGTCTCTCGGCTACTGCAGTCAGGCTAACGAGCGACGGCGCTTCTAAATTCTGATCCTTTTTAAAGGCTTCATATATAATCAAAGCATCGGCAAGCCCTTCCGGGGCCAGGCCCGGCGTTTGTGTTTTTGGCGGAAATATTTTAGCGTTCTTTATGAGATTGCTTGTGGAGGGAAATAATTCCCTAAAATTTTCCTCCCCGCCGAATTTTTCAACGACCAGGCGGTAATTATCATTGTCAGAAGAAAGGTCAAGTTCCAAAAAACGGCCAAAGGGCGTTCTTGCCGGGGATAGTTTGTAAAGCAAGTCAAAATAAGCTTGATTTTTCATCTACCGTAGCCTCCTTAAAACAATATTCAGGCATTCTTTCACAAATCCTTCGTCATTTCCAGTACTCTAAAACTTGCGCTGTATTTTTTATAGCAAAAATTAGAATCTATAATAAAGTCAACAATATTTATGTATTGGTATAAGTCGGTTTTGCACACATCGGCAACAACCCTGTCGAAAAGCAGCCACCCAAGGTTTTTTTGCCGGCTTTCCCCATTGTTTTTGCCAAGCTCTCCAAGAAAGAGTTTTTGGATAGAAACACCGATTATGAAAAAATATGTAGCGCTCGCAAAATTAAATATAACCATGCCGTCTTTTTTCTCGTCCAAAGCCTTCATAACTAACTCATTTTTTCCTGCGGCAGGGTTAATAAGGGGAAGACCCTTAAATTTATCCTGAACATATACATCAAAATCGCGCTTTCCCCTACCCTCCCCGCTCGTAAGTTCTCCAGGGGTATTATCCTCCCATTTTATGGGAGAACCAAAACGCGGGTCGTTATTCATTCTGTTTAATAAAAAAATCTTCCCCCTAAGTTGAGACATGGTGCACATATTATACTTACCGTCTTGCGCCTTTATAATCGGATATTTCGAAATAACCTCATATAATTTGCCGTATACCTCTTCTTTATCGGCGTCCGTCCTGCCGCAACTGTTCCAGTCATCCATTTTTAATGAAACAATGAGCCCTTCGGTTTTATTTTTTGATAAAAACTCCTCAAACTCATCGAAGGCTGATGTGAAGGATTGATATTCATTCATATCCATCGCAAACCCGATGCTCCCGTGACAGGTTACAAAAGAAAAACCGCCGCCGGAATTTTTATTAGTCTTTATGCGAATATCAAACAAACGCACGCCGCCGTTCATCTGTTCGGTCAGTGTTGTAGTCTGAGTAGCATAAAGCGTCCTATGTTCTTTGTTTATCGCCGCGCTATCGTGCGTACCCGGAATATTTATATCCGCTATCTTTTTGTTATTATCAATGCCGGACATCCATTCGTTATTACCCCTTGACTGAATGAAAACATTCGGATAAACAACAACCTGATCCACCAACACGGCGCCTGAATTTTCACCGAGCGCCAGTATCACTTCGTTAGTGTAATAATTAAGCAAGTAATCGGCAATATCAACTGAACGGCATCCACCTTCTCCTATACTTTCTATCGGTATCGATAAATTTAACGCTCTTTCTTCACAGTTTACTGTAATTTCGAGCTCAATAGAAGGGGCGGCCGCTGCTCCTTCCGGCTTATATATGCCAAACATAAGTGTCAAACCGGTTTTTTCACCCCCGGTATCAAATGTAAAGCTAAGACTGCTTTCACTGCTTGCCAATTTAACAGCGTTTCCCGCAGCATTATACGGAGCGGCAGTCACATTAACTTCATTAAAGAAACCATCATCATAGACAGGATGACCGCCTGAAAAGGAAAACCCATGCGTTGTAAATTCCACTTAGACGCCTCCTTTTTGTAAGAACAAGCCCTCAGCAGGTCTGTATGCGCCCATGCGGGTCATCCTTAAAGGTTGAGGATTTTCCAAAACTGAGATTTTGGGAAATCCCCGGTTATCCGCATATTAAACAAACATCCGCTGCACATATCCTATGATATTTTGTGATAACTCCCCAAAGCGCTTACTTAAGTTATACCCTTTTGCGGTTTATAGCAAGGAGATTCGGCCTTTTTGCGATTATTTGAGGCTGTTCCAAAATTAACCGGGTTTTGGAACTGGCTCATTTATCTAAAATTTACGCAAGAGCTCCGGCGGAAGGCCGGGGGGCGGGGGGGAGACCGCGGCACAGGCGCCTGCGCCGTGCCGTCCCCCCCGGCTCTATACCGAGCCGTATGCCACCGGCATCTCGTACCACGCCGGTTCCGTGTATTTGAAGGTGGCCTCCGCTATTCGGGCGGCGGCCCGGCCGTCGCCGTAGGGGTTGAGCGTCTGGGCCATGCGCTGGTAGGCGGCCTCGTTGTAGAGGAGGCTTTCCGCCTGGGCGAGGATGACCTGGGGGTCGGTGCCCACGAGTTTCACGGTGCCGGCGCTGACGGCCTCGGGGCGTTCGGTGGTGTCGCGCATGACCAGGACGGGCTTTCCAAGCGAGGGGGCCTCTTCCTGAACGCCGCCTGAGTCGGTGAGGATCAGGGTGGATTTCTGCATGAGGTATACGAAGGGAAGGTAGTCCTGGGGGGGGATGAGATAGATGTTCCCGATTTTGCCCAGGAGTTCGTACACTGGCCGCTGGACCTGCGGGTTGAGATGGACGGGGTATACGATGTCCAGTTCCCGGTGGCGGGAGGCGAGCTCCCCCAGTGCCCAGCAGATGCCCCGGAAGCCTTCTCCGAAGCTTTCCCGGCGGTGGCCGGTTACCAGGACCATGGGCCGCTTCGAAGCGGGGTTGTAACCCGCGGAAGCGAGACGCCCCGCCAGGTCCGCATCGAGGCCCGGCTGGGTTTCGATCATGTCCGCCGCCAGGAAGAGGGCGTCGATTACGGTGTTGCCCGTAACATCTATCCGCTCCGGGGGTATCTGTTCCGCCAGGAGGTTTTCCCGGGCGCTTTCCGTGGGGGCAAAGTAATAACTGCATAAGCGGTCGGTAAGCTGGCGGTTCATTTCTTCCGGCCAGGGGGAGGCCAGGTTATAGGTGCGCAGCCCCGCTTCCACATGGGCTATGGGTATCTGCTCGTAGAAGGCCGCCAGGGCCGCCGCCATGGAGGTAGTGGTGTCCCCGTGGACAAAGATGATGTCGGGTTTTGATTTCCTCAGTACGGTACGCACGCCCAGGAGCACCTTGGAAGTAATATCAAACAGGTCCTGGTTGGGGGCCATGACATTGAGATCATAATCCGGTTTAATTTCAAAGACCTCTAAAACCTGATCCAGCATTTGGCGGTGCTGCGCGGTAACGCAGACTTTTACGTCAAATTTGTCGGGGTATTTCTGAAACTCCTTGACCAGGGGCGCCATCTTGATGGCTTCCGGGCGGGTTCCAAAAACAAGCAGCAGTTTTTTCATTGTTGGCCCTCACTTCAATTCGTCTTTGTCTTGTCATTATTTGTCTTCAATTCTTGCGGGCTCAACTCTTGAGGACTCACTTCTTACGGACGCCGCAGAAATCAATTTCGGTCTTACGCCCGTCCAGGGGCATATTCAAGAATGTTGTATGGCACACGAGCCATACAACGATGTCGGCTTTTTTATAAGCTTCCGTGTAGTCGGTTAGTTTGAAGGTCGGGTGGCTTTCTATGTTCGGCTCCACCAGCAGCACTTCCGCTTCGGATTCGGCAATGACCCGGTTGGCGATATACTTGGCCGGGGACTCCCGCAGGTCATCGATGTCGGGCTTAAAGGCCAGGCCCATGCAGGCCACCACGGGATTCTTGCCGGTAGTTTCAAAGATCCGCGAACAGGTTTCCAGTATTCTGTCGGCGCACCAATCCGCTTTACGCTCGTTGGTCAGGCGGGCCTGCTTAATCATCCGCGCCTCGGAGGGAAAATCAGACACGATAAACCAGGGGTCTACGGCGATGCAGTGGCCGCCCACGCCGCAGCCGGGCTTCAGCAGCTCTACCCGGGG
>JAISQR010000494.1 GCA_031274035.1 Treponema sp.
CCGGACTGGTATAAAAAGGCGCGTAAAATCAATCCCGCGTGGAGTTGGGAGGAGGGACCGGACGAAGAGCTTGTTTTAGAGCTTTTTAGTCTGGTCCGGTCTTTTCGTTTGGACGTTGCGGAAAAGATTAAGCGGTCTAAACTTGGAAGACCTGTTGAAACAATCGAGCTCCCCGCAGATACAGCGCCTGTGGGCGATGGAGCATTTTCGGGTCTTGCCAACGGACCCCAAAGTACGGGAGCTAACGGATAACCAGATAAGCCTTCTTTTGCAATACTGGCTTGATTATGATGAGGACCATTTCCGAAGAGCATATCGGGAAAAGAAAGCGATAGAACAAAGCAAGCCTCAATTTGACCGGCAGGCGTTGTATGATATGGGCTATACGGACGCGGAGATTGATAATGATTCCACGCTTAGAGGAGATTGATACATGGCGGATATGCGGTTAGGAATAGGGCTTGATGTAAGCGATCTTGTCGCTAACGCACAGAGGGCAAAAAACGCCCTTGAATCGGTGCATAAGGCGTTTGATTCTTCCCTCAAGAACGATAATCTTGACGATGTAAAGGAATACGGACGGGCAAGCCTTGAGGCGCGTAAGAATTTCATAAAAGACGCGCAAATCGGGGGGTACTCGGATAAGGTTCTGCTGGATGATTCCGGGCAGCTACAGGACTATATAAAAGGCATTGAATCGAAAGTTAAGCAGATGATCTCCGAAGGCAGGGCAAAGGAAGCCAGGGAATATCAGTCTATTCTTAACGATTTTCTCAATCAGGCTACCGCCGAACAGGTTGATCGGGGAAATCATACGTTTGAGGATACGGTCAGACAGTCGATAAACTCCGGCGATATGGACGCGGTACATTCACAACTGGACCAGCGGAAGAAATTTTTAGAGGACGCAAGAGCGGGCGGCGATTCAGATATTAAACTCGATTCAGGGCCTCTTGAAAACGTGATTAAAGAACTCACCGCCGCCATGAACACAGCAATCGGTGAAGGGAAAACGGACGAAGCGGCTAAATACGGGTCTTTGATTAAGGATTTTCAGAAACAGGTAAGTTTTGAAAAAACCGGCTCCGAAGCTCCTAACTTTGAAGATACTATCGCGCGGTTGATACATGCGGGGGATACAAACCAATTAAGAACCTATTCGCAATCACAGCTTGATTCGAGAAAGCAATTTGTAGAGGAAGCGCGGATTGGCGGCGATTCAGATATTAAACTCGATTCAGGGCCTCTTGAACGAATTATGAAGGAACTCAAGGACGCTATTAACCAGGCGGTGAGCGAAGGGAAAACGGATAAAGCCAAAGAATACCAGTCTATATTAGGCGGTTTCAAGAAACAGGTTGATCTTGAACAGGGAGATGACGAGCGGGAAAAAAGATTAAAGCAGGCCCAGCAAATACGTCTGGTGCGGAATCTTGCCCGGTTTACCTCGGCGCAAAATGTTATAGGCAGCGCCGGAGCCGGGAATGTGGCCGGGGCCGCCCTGGGCGCTGCCGGGGGGATAGGCGATCTTATTTCACAGCTTCCGAAAGGGGCGTTAATCGGAGGGGCCGTAGTAGGAGGACTGGCCGCCCTTGCTGCCGGGGCCAACAAACTGTCTGAACAGTGGGAAAAGGTTATGCAGCCTTCCATGGGGCTGGCCGCTTCTTTGGGACGGTTAGGCGACGACGCCGAAAAGAACCATGCGGCTTTTCAGGAAGTATTTTCGCGGGCAACGGATCGGCGGGTCCTCCACGGCTACAAAATGGAGGAAGGGATAGCCCTTGCCAACCAGTTGTCTAAAACCGGAATAGCCGCCGATAACGTCATAGGCGGAGAGGAACAGGTGTTCCGCTACCAGCGGATGACCGACGCCGACCGGGGGGACCTTACGAGAGCGGTGGGGTATGCGGGACGTTACCGGAACAATGAAAATGTCCTGGGGTACGCCTTTGGCGGCGTAAAGGAATCCGGTATGCAGCAGGGGCAGTACCAGGAATATCTTAACGCTACCCTGCGTATTTTTGAGGAAGGGCTTGCCAAGGGAGTGGTGAAGGGTTTTGCCGAAATAACCAGGGCCCAGAATATGCTTGCCCACCTGGGGGACACCTGGAAAGGGGAACAGGGCGCGGAGCGGATAGTGAGGATGGAAGACGCCATCACCGGGGCAAGCAACCTCCAAAGCGATTACGATGTTATCATGTTCCAGGCGGCGGCGAAAATGGCCCAGGAAAACGGGGGAAAACCGGGTTATCTTGATATTTCTGAAATAACGGACCAGGGAATAACAGCCGGAGACGGGAAGATTCTGGAATACATACACGAGATAGTAAAAGGCATAAGCGGCGGCGATACGGAAACCGAAGGCATTATTTACAAAAAGATGTTCAACTTGAATACCGAAGCGGCAAAGGCTATACGGGACGCGCTGAACGGTGTGGATGGGAAAGGCTTGAAAGACGCCCAGGCGGTATTTGAGGACCCTGATTCAAGCGGGGTGGACGGAACACCGGAAATGAGATTACTGACTGCCACGGAGGGGATACGGACAGACCTAGCTAATCTTGGGGAAAATGTTATCGGGGCGAAGACGGGTATTGTGGACGCTATTTCAAAGCTGACCCATATAATGGCGGGGGATAAAACTTTCGCGGCATCGACGGCAAAAACTATGAGCGTACTGTCCGATGTAGGATTGACCGGCGACCGCCAGCTTGAAATTGACAAGGCGTTTGAAAAGGCTTATACCACTGCGGAAGACCAGCCGGATGAAGATGATAACGGAAAGGGTGATTATGCGGAACAGGCAGAGACGGTCCAGGCTGCCCTTCGGGGTCGTCTTCCCAAGGGTTATAAGTATTGGGCCGCAATGAATCCAGACAATTTTCTCAACCAAAAACTTGACCAATATAAAGGCGCGGATGATTTTACCGCCGAGAATACGCGGATGGCACTGGGAGCTATTGATGTTGTACTGGGCCAAGTACAGGGTAAGTCAGAGGAGGACTTTAAGAGGGAATACGTTCAGTGGGCAGCGGGACAGATACCGGACGATAAACATACAAAGGACGATGATACGCTGAGAGATATATTCACCAATCGCCCGGATGAAGTACCGGCAGCAAATCTTAAACTTCTTATGGATCAGTTTACAGATAAGGGTTCAGATGGTAACGAAAAGTTAACCACTGCTGAAATTAGGCATATGTTACGTTCTTTATATGACATATCTCCAGGGCTAAAAGATGCTGTATCGGCCATGTCTAAGGCAAGCGCCGCAATGGAGGAAAATTCAACCTTGAATATTGAAGTTCGATAATATTAATCGCGCGTACTGTCATAATACCAATCCTGGTATTTTGCAAAATCTCTACTGTCAAACGGCAAGCCAAAAACATTTAATAAAACTAGAACTTCATGATTGACAATTATCATGGATAAGAAGGCCTCCATGCGAGTTACATTTACATCGTAAAAATAAGTAGCGTATCCATATTCATTTCGTATGGTTACATCTATATTTTTCCAGTTTTTATGTTCAGGATCATCAGGTTGAACAAATGATAAATCATAAGAAATTGAATTCTTTGGTTCTTTAAATCTGCTAAAGGCATCCTCCAGTGTTTCCATGTTATGAATAACAGCCTTTTTAAGTTTCTCTATTTCAGCATTTTGAGATTGGCAAAATACTTGGGAAGCCATAAGGAACAGGAAAAAACTGATCGCTATCTTCTTCATATACAACTCCTTATTGATCTTACTACGAGCCACTTTAGCGCCGAAGCGAGCATGGACCTGTTAAACGATGTTTTCTGTGTCCTCGAACTCGCACCTCACTCTTGGCTTGGACTTAGTAATAAAACCGCCGCATCACGTACAGCGCGTTGGTTTTATTACTTATTAAAATATTTTTTGGGAATATTTATTGATATTCCTGCACCCCCATAAAATGTTGACGTAGAACTCCCGCTAAAATATCGCCTATAACCAGCAGAAATATAAATCCATCTGAATGAATATAGTAATCCGGCTTGTAATGCAAATCCGCTGGAAACACCATCGCTGCCATCAATATTACACCAAACAGGTTCATCACTACCTCGCACTTTATATAAACCATATACGCTATTACCGTAAGACCCAATACCAACATCAGCAAATAAATTATTCACTATTCTATAATAAATACCAAACACCATATCTATAAAATGATCTTCTCCAGTTTCAATAGGATTGGAAGGATCATCAATTGTTGGT
>JAISQR010000584.1 GCA_031274035.1 Treponema sp.
TCGCTTCCGGTGGTTCGCTACGCCTTTCCGGATGAGGTACATAGTTCGCTCTATGGCCCTCATTAGGTTATGCTGAAAGGTTTCTCCTATTTCCTCCTTATCACGAGCTTTCGTGTCGCAACGCGGTTGAATTTCTTAAAAGTAAAATTGCTGAGAACCGTACTATTTTTTCCCCTTTATTTGTCCGGCTGCCGGTATGGCGAACCATTTCCTTATTTCGGTACCGCCCCTTTTTTCCTGAGCAAGCTGGATAACGAATACAGGATCAGCGCCAGCGCCGAGGGAAGCCCCAATAGCACCGTAGTCTGTACGGTATTCAACGCCTGTGCGCTCAAGCCTACGCGCTCGGCTAAACTGAAGATGATAGCCGCAAAGACGGCGCCCCAGACCCTGCGGAAACCAAGGTAGACCGCCGCCAGAGCGATCCAACCGCGGCCCGCAATACCGCCCGGAGTATAGGCGCCTATCCTGAAACTCAGGGCCGCGCCGCCAAGACTGGCCAGAAAAGCCGCGGCGGCCCAGGCCCATTCACGGTAAGCCGCGGGGTTAAGGCCCCGTTCCCTGGCAGCCTCGGCATTCAGGCCGGAAGCCTTAAGCCGCAGCCCCAAATGCGTCTTTCCCATAAAAATGCCCGCAAGGAAGGTCAGCGCCCAGGCAAGATAGGTAAAGGGAAGCTGATTGGAGAGCAGATTCCCCAAAAAAGGAATACCGGCAAAAATGGGGATATGAATGGGGGCCGGCATTGCCAAATCAGGATTCCGTAAGACCCCTTTGACGCCGAACCATACCGCGGAAAGGGAATCGGTCAGGCTTCCGGCCGCAACATTGAGGGCCAGGCTTGCTATAAAGGGGTTTGCCCCGCTTATGCGGACAAAACGGGCAAGCCCCCAGCCTGCCAGCGCGGTAAGTAACGCGGTCAAAAGAGTACCCAGAAGTACCGAGTGTGTCCAGCCTGCGATTACCCAGCTAAAAAACGAACCGAGTACCATAAAGCCCTCGATAAAGACCCCCAGCGTTCCTGAAAATTCCGTGAGCAACGCCCCCAGACTTGCCAGCATAAGCGGCGCGGCAGCGGTTAAAAGGCCGTCGATCATAGCCTCCCCCCCTGCGTTTTTTTTCCCGCCGCATCTTTTCCCATCCTGCTATTGCGGATTCCGGTAAAAAAACGGGCGGGAAACCAGAACCGCCTAAAGCGGACCGTAGCCAGAAGCAGCACGACCGCCTGGATAAAACCTGAAGTCTCAAGACTCATGCCGGCAGCTAAGAGGCTGGAATCGGCGCCTGCTTTAAGCCAGCCGTAGACCAGGGCCGCGGGGAACAGGGCTAAGGGTTGATTTCTGGCAATAAGGGCTACAGCGATAGCGTTCCAGCCGAGCCCGCCGGGAAAACCCGTATGGCAGCGGCCATAGGTTCCGGCAACCGCAAAAAAACCAGCCAGGCCGCTCAGAGCGCCTGAAAAGGTCAGCACCGGTATCCAGGAGCCTTTGCTGTTTATCCCGCCGTAACGGGCAAAATCAGGAGCAGCCCCGCTAATCCGGTAGCGGTAGCCCGGCGCTGTTTTATTGATAAAGATATGGCCCGCCAGGACCAGCAGAATAGCGCAGATAAAGGAAACTGAAAGACTTGAAGGGGGAAGCAGAAAGAAGAGAAGCCGGTCCCTGGGGATGCCCGGCATGGCGAGCAGATTTCCCGATGTATCCCTTAATGGACCCGATATAAGATAATCGGCCATAGGGGTAAGGGCCGCGGAAAGAAGAAAAGAAGTGATAAGTTCATTGGCGCCGGTTGATTTTTTCAATAAACCTGATATAAAGCCCATGCCCCCGCCCGCGGTCATGGCGGCCAGAGCCGCCAGGCAGAGGATTACCGCACCGGGGATATTGCCTGTAGCGACGCCTTCCGCCCCCGGATTCCCCGGAAGCAGCGTTACGGCTGCGGCGAGCCCTCCCAGATATATCTGCCCTTCCCCACCCAGGTTGAATACCCCGCCGCGTATAGCCAGGGCCGCGGCAAGTGATGCGGTCAGAAGAAGCGCTATGTAATCTAGGGTATTACCAAAAAACCATGCCGAGGACCAGGGCCCCAGAAAAAAGGCATACAGGGCCGGAGCCGGATCGTCGGCGTTCAGGCTGATGAGGGTCATGGTTAAAACAAGGGCCGCGCCCACACTGACAAAGGCCCTCATAAAAGGAGTAAATATCTTCATCCGCAAACTCCTAGACCATAGCCCTGGCGATTTCCCTTCTTGCATCATTCATATCCGGGCTTTTCCGGGGGGAAACCCGTGCGGCTATTTCCCCGTTATACAAGACAAGAATTTCATCCGAAAGGGAAAGAAGTTCATCCACATCGGTAGAAAATAACAGTACCGAATTCCCCTGCCGGATATGGGTCCGCAGGTGTTCCTCAAATCTCTCCCTGCTCAGTCTGTCCAGACCCCAGCCCGGTTCGCCCAGAACCAAAAGCGGCGCATGTTCGGCAAATTCGCGGGCAAGAAGGATACGCTGCTGCATACCGCCGGAAAAAGAATCGGCGTTGAAAGCGGCGTTTAATATAATTCCGGCGCTGTTCATAATTCCCGCTGTCCAGGAATCGAGGAAGGTCTTGTCCATAAACCCCAACTTACCCCAAAAGCCCCGCCGCGCCCGCCTGTACGCATGAATGATCGTATTATCCCGCATGGGAAGGCCGGATGCCAGCACCATCAGACGGTTTGCACCAAGATAGGCCCCTCCGGCTTCCCTGAACGCAAGGACGCCTCTTCCGGCTATGGCTGCCCCGTTCAGCATAATCTGCCCCCTAAGAGGTTTTAGAAAACCGCTCAGGGTTAGTTCTAGGGTTTCAAGGCCGCTGTCCCTGACGCCGGCCACGCCAAGTATCCTCCCCGCGTATAGGCCGAAGGACAGATTCCTAAGAAAAGGCCGTCCTGCCTCTTCCACCGAAAGATCGGATACAGTGAGAATTGGCTTATCCGATGTTCGCCCCGCGTTCCCATCGGGACGCTGCGGGTACTCAATGGGCAAACCTGGCCCCTGGCGGTTATCTGCCGGAGGCTCCCCCTGCGTGTACCTATCCGGCGCTCCGCTCCTATGCGGGTCCTGTAAGCCGAACATCAGCCTGCCCAATTCTTCGCCGGATAGGGAAGAAGCCTGCCTTGCCTCCAACGTTCTGCCCTTTACCATAACCGTTACCTTATCGGCAAGACTGAGTGTTTCTTCAAGTTTATGGGAGATGATCGCTATGCCCCGCCCCTCGGCTCTGAGGCGCCTGAAGAGAACGAAGAGACTTTCGGTTTCGCGGGGGCTTAGGGCCGCGGTAGGCTCGTCAAAGATAAGATAGCGGACATCGCGGAGCAGCAGGGCAAGAATAGCGGCCTTCTGGCGCTGGCTTACGGTTAAGGCCTCCGTTGCCCTGTCCGGGTTCAGATCGAAACCCCATTTTAGAGAGATTCCTTCTACCAATTTCCGCGCGTTGCCGCGGCGCATGAAGGGCCCGGTAAGGGGTTCACTGCCTAGAATGCAGTCTTCCCAAACCTTAAAGCCGGGAACAAGCTGGGGGTACTGACGCACTATGCCTATCTTCGCGGCAAGGGCATCGGCAGGCAGCTTAAAGCTGCGTTCCCGCCCATCGACAAGGATAAGCCCCGAACTGGGGGGCAGGCAGCCGGCCATAATATGCATCAGGGTAGATTTTCCCGCCCCGTTTTCGCCAAGCAGCGCATGGATTTCCCCTTCCTTGAGCGTAAAGTCAGCTCCTTCTAGGGCGTGTACCCCGTTATTTGGAAAATATTTCCGAATACCCCTAAGCTCTATCATGCCGATACATCGGATATCCGCCGGAGATTGCTAATCCTCCAGCCTAAATTCCCCCGAACGGATGCGGGCAAGCAGGGCCGCCTGCTTTGCTCTGGCTGCTTCGCTGACTGCCGTGGTGTAGAGGGGATCATCCTCAATGAAATCCACATAACCATCGGCAATGCCCACGACTTCCGCTTTGCCGAACGGCAGAGCGCCTTTAAGGAACAGCATGGTTTTTTCGTAGGCCGCCTTTTCCTGGTACAGCACAGAACTGCCGACCACCGTCCCCGGCATGATGTTGTAGCCGTTAGTGTCGAACCAAACCGCCTTCTTGCCGGTTTCCGAGGCCGCCTTAACAACACCCTCATTGGCCCCGCCCGCGACGCAGAGGATCACCTGAGCGCCGCCCCGTATCATATCAAGGGCCAGTTCCGCGCCTTTACCGGCATCGAACCAGTTCCCCACAACCCGAAAATCCACCGTAAAGCCCTGGTCCACGGCCTTTGCACCCTCCTCGTAGCCGGGGCGGATGATATTGTCCATAACCGGATACTCCTGACCTGCCACAAGACCAATGCGCATAGAGGGGCGGCCCCCAGCGGCCAAATCCAGACTGACAAGGGCCGCTATATGGCCCGCAATGTATGCCTGTTCCCGCTGGTTATAGCGCATGGTGTAGATCGTTGGCCGGCCTTCAATTTCCCCGTCAAGAAGGAGGAACTTTTGCTGAGGGAATTTGGCCGAGACCGATTCGGCAATAGCCGGCAGAGAGGGATTGGATGAGACGATCAGGCCATACGATCCTGACGCGGCCAGGGCGGTAAGTTTTGACTCCCATTCCGCCTGATTATAACCTGCTTCAATTACATTTACCCTGATCTCGCGTCCTTCCGCCTCGGAAAAATCCGCAGCCGCGTTCCGCACCCCGTCCGCCAGCATCCCGTAGATAGGGCTGCCCGACATAACACCGGGGATAAACACGGCAATAGAACTGTCCTTTGGGAGAGATGTACCACCGGAAGCCCTGCGCGATTCACCGCTTCCCCCGCCCGCAAAAACACTTCCCCATGAGGCGGCAAAAATCACGGCGGCAAACAGGAATCTCCCCGCCGCAAATGTGATACCCTTGTAACGCTGTTCATTTTTCATAGCACCCTCCATATTCAGGGCAAAAAAAAGCCCTGGACTTATAACCAGGGCTTACTGTTCATTGAAAATGCGCATGTGGACCGCCGCTAATTGCAGGCTCTTCCTGCCTTTAACGGGCGCAGTTTTCTTTCTTCCGGACTTTACCGTCGGCGCCGGAATTCCACCGGTTCAGTTTGCGTAAGGCCAAAACACCTTAAAACGCAAAGTCGCGGGCTATACCGCCGGTTGGGAATTATGAAAGAAACTTCAACCTTGGCAGGAATCTCTTTCATTCACCCGACCCTGAAAATCTTATTAAAAAATATAATATATTTATAGAAATACGTCAAGAAGGCTAGGAGTTTGTGGGGCTTTGCCCAAAAATCGTATAAATTTGCAATTTATTGCAAATTTATACCTTGCAAACTCCCATCGAACCATCGAACCACAGGTTCGCGGTTCGCGGAGCCCCGT
>JAISQR010000502.1 GCA_031274035.1 Treponema sp.
TCAAGTATCTTCCTGAATAATGGTTTTCTTTTCATGTTTTCCCCCGCAATGAATTTGATCGTTTATTTTGCAGAAGGTTGCATTTATATGCTTTATTTCCTTAAGTTGTTGACATTGGTTTTTTATATTCAAAAATATCCTTATCCTACCCTTTAATTGCACCGCTTAACGCTCCTTTGACAAAATGCTTGGCCACAAAGGGGTAGGCAATCATAAAAGGAACAGTCGATACAACAATAAGGGAGTATTTTAAAAGATCCGCCAAGCCGTATTTTGACGCTTCCAAGTCAGGATCAAACACCGCCGATGGATCGACCATGTTCATAACCAATATTTCCCGCAGTATGATCTGGAGGGGGAATTTACCCCTGTCCGACAGGTAGATAAAAGCGTTAAAATAGGCGTTCCAATGACCAACGGCATAATACAGGGTAAGCACCGCGAGTATTGGTTTTGACAAGGGTAATACAACGCTGGTGATAAAGCGAGGATGGCTGCAACCGTCCATAGAAGCGGATTCAAACAGTTCTTCGGGTATGTTATTTTGAAAAAAGGTACGGCAAATAATAAGGTTGAATACGCCGACAGCGCCGGGAATCAGCATGGCAAGGCGTGTATTAACCAGATGCAGCCTTTGCATAAGCATATAATCGGGGATAAGGCCGCCTGAAAAGATCATGGTAAAGGTGAATAGAAACATGATAAAACCCCGGCCTTTCATCTTTGGGCGGGAAAGGGGATAGGCAGCCAGCACCGTCATTACCAGGTTGATAACCGTACCGGTTATCATATAGAAGAATGTATTCTGAAAACCGGATACGATCTGCGGATACTCAAACGCCGTTTTGTATCCTTCAATTGAAAAATCGACCGGCCACAGAACTACCCTTCCTGTTGAAACGGCGCTGCCGGAACTCAAGGATGAACTTACGACATAGATCAGAGGGTAAAGGACTATCAGCATTGCAATCAGCAGAAAAACATCATTGAATGTATAAAATATTTTATCGCCTTTAGAGTGTCCTATGCCGCCGGTTTTTGTCTTTATCTCTACCATGCTTATCCTCCTGACGAACAAAACAGTTCAGCCGTTACCATAAACTTGTTTCGCCCCATTTTGCGGCAATTGCGTTTACTATAAAGATCAGTACCAGGTTTACAATCGAATTGAAAAGACTAATGGTAGTGGAATAGGAAAAATCCGCCGCAGCCTGAGCAAGACCGACTTTGTATGCGTAAGTTGAAATGATCTCCGAAGAACTTATATTCATCAGATTCTGCATTAAAAATGCTTTCTCAAAGCCGATTGCCATAATACGGCCGGCATCCATGATCAGCAGCACGACAGCGGTAGGGATGATGCAGGGTATGTCAATATGGATCATCCTTTTAAAGCGGCTCGCGCCGTCTATCATAGCCGCTTCATGCAATTCCATATTTACACTGGACAGGGCCGCCAGGTAGATGATAGTTCCCCACCCGCAGTTCTGCCATACATTCGACCAGACGTACATGTGGAAAAAGGCGGTTCCCGACGCCATAAAATCCCTGGGGGTTCCGCCGAGCGCGGTGATTAACTTGTTGATAAGCCCCACATGCGGGTTGGTGAACTGCATGATCATACCGACAAGGACAACCACCGAAATAAAATGGGGCATATAGGTGATCATCTGCACAGCTTTTTTGAATCTTATCCGTATGGTGTTGTGCAGGGCAAGCGCCAGGACTATAGGAAAGGGAAAACTAATGACAAGCTGATAAAAACTAACGATAAGCGTATTTTTAATGATACGGGGGAACATGTAGTTGCGGAAGAGCTTGAGGAAGTTACTGAAACCGGCCCATCTGCTGCCCCAGATACCGTCTACAGCACGGTAATTGCGGAAGGCGATCTGCGCCCCGTACATAGGCCAGTACTTGAACACTACAAGCCAGATAAGCGGAATGAGGATGATAAGCCAAAGTTGGTAATTTTCCCGCCAGACACGCTTAAAACCGCCCGGCCTCTCCTCTAAATTGGCTCGTAAAGTCTTGTTTGCCGGCTTCATGCAGAAACTCCTTCCTAATACCGTCCTGATATACCAATATGCGATTATATGATACAAAATATTAAAAGTCAAGTTTATTTTTTAAATTTTTTGTAACTACTCAAGCATATGTGATATGTATACGTGTTCTCAAGTGCTTGGGCAGGGTCCCTCACATATGGGGCGCCGCCCTTTTCGCTCCAATCGGCTCATTGAGGGGCAAGCCCCTTCCAGGCCAAAAGCCCCGCCATTCCGCCGGTTGCGCAGCGGTTGCGGCGGCGCTATCCCCGCATGAGGCCTGAGTAGTTACAGTTTTGGACTTATGTAGGTAAAAAACAGAACAGAGTATGGCTTATGTACGCCTATCACCGCGATACTGGGGAAATCGTGTCCTCGAACCTTTGGTTCGCCGAACCGGAGGTTCGCTGTATGGGGAAGCGGGACCTGAAAACGGCGTTGAAACTGAAAAAACGGATAAAACGGCTGGGAATAACCTATGACCGGATAGCCGCGGACAAAACGAATCGCTTCCTGGCCGCGTTCGCCGAAGACTGCCATGATGCCGGCAAAGAGCATACGGTAGGTATAGAAGGGAACAACTGCCGGCTGCGGGTCAGAGGGCGTTCCGCCGTACCTGCTGTTTCTCAAAGAAGCCGCGTAACCACGGAAGGCTTTTGAGACGGACTTCTTTTACATCATTACGGCTTTGTTTGATGCCTTATCATACGTTCCGGATCACCATCAATTTTTTAAACCCCAATATATTCAGACATTTGAGAGCTTTTCTTAAACCTTTAGTGTTGTTTGCGCCAGGAACACTTTCCGCCTTTTCCGCAAACCCTATCAAGCGGTCTGTTCGGACAAACAATAGAATTGCCGCATTTCCCGCACCGCCAAACAGAAACGCCGGTATTGTTAGCGGCGCGCCAACTATGCCCGCCGCCCTTTACACAATTACCGACAAGCGGTTTATTTGTACTAAATGTCGAGTTTCCGCATTTTGAACACCGCCATGCGCCCATATTGTTCAACCGCCAAGAAAAGCGAGCGCACCCGCTCCAAGACCGATTAAACCCGCGGGTCCTATAAAATTCCAAAGTATGATTGTTACTACAACACCGATAATAATGCCAATGATAACCCTGCCCATTTATGAGCCTCCTTGTAATATAATCTTTTCAAAATATCCCGCCCCAAGAGCGTAAACAGACATTTTGATAAATTTGCCAAAAAAACACGATAAGAAAAATTTCAGAAACTTAATGCGCAAATAACCGGAGGCCAACCCTACAATGTCAAACAACGGCAACGGAAGCAGGGCAAAAATAAAAATAACAGGAGCACCGTATTTTTTAACCCATCCGGCCATTTTATTGCTTTCAATATCAATGATTTTTTTACCCATGTATCCCGCCGCATAACCAACAGTTTCACCAAGCGTTGTCCCGACTGCCCCCGCGAAAGCCGCGAGCATCGGATTTAGCGAAAGCGCGGCGGATATAACCACGGCCAAACTTGGAGCGGGGGCAAGCACGGTGGCGTTACACACGAAACATATTAAAAGAACACCCAAATAACCTAAACTTCCCAGATTTCGGAATAAATCCCTGTACAAATAGATTAACACGGATATTGTTATTATAAACGCGACAAAGAGGATACCCGCTATTTTTGCTTTCACACTTGCTTTCTTTTCGTTTATCAAAACAACAACCAGCCCAAAAATGTTTGAACCCATGTTTTCTTTTTATCCGAGACTATTTTTATACCTACATAGCCTTCGTTTTCGTCAAGCGTTACCGAGACAAGCATTTTTTTCCATTTCCAACTAGTTGAGGTAAGAGTTGATTCAGCGGGTTTGCCTAGTTTGTTTGAAAGGAGTGATACGATATGGCGGTATTCCTCAAATTCTTGTTTTGCGCTTCCGTCTAAAACCCACAGCGCCGCAAAAACATCATACCACGAGTCAGCCCATAATGCTTCTCCTACGGTACTGGCCCCAATACCCAAAAACCATCCGCCTCTTGATTCCTGCTTAATATACCTGTAAAAAACCTCGCTGTTATTATTTTCTTTTAGAAAATGATAATCAAGTTTCCGGGAGTCTTTTCCAATGTTATCGATCATTTTATTGAATTGCGACATACTGAATTCTTCAGCATACAAACCGAAAGAAACAAGCGCCAGCAAAATATAGCAATATATCTTTTTCATAGCTTAACCCATTTTCTCCCTCTCATACCTTCATTCGGCTTCGTAAATCGGCAAGAAACTTTTGCTTTTCAGTGTCAACTACGCCGGATTTGTTGCCAAGTTCCTCACATAACGCGAATGATTTTCGACAAAGGTCTTTCTTGTTGATAGCGGATGACGAAATACGGACTTCCCCTTTTTTAGGATGAAATTTTTCACTCAATATTTTGTCAATGTCGACGCACCGCAAGATAAGACTTGCAACGCTTTGAGCGGTTTTATCAGAAATGAAATTTTGTATGTATTCTTCGGTATAACCCCACTCACGCATTTGCCGGTTTATAAAGCCGTTTCCGTAAGTCGCGATACTCCCGTCATACATTGCCAGCGCAAGAAGCGGCACAAAAACAACGTCAGCGACAGTTTCGCCTAGTACATTCAGGCCGTTATACAATGAACGGCTTCTATGAGATTTGTTATTGTTGTATGATTTCCAAAAAATCAAAACCAAAACGAGAACGACCGCCACAACAAACAGCGCGTTGCTAAAAAAACCAAGCGCGAAAATAACGGCGGCGAATATAAGCCCTGCCTTAATACTATGGGCGGTATATTGAAAAATACTATCTCCAACATTGATAGCGTCAAGAAATTTAACCTTGTCGGCTATAACGTCCATCTAAAGACCCCTTAAAAATTAAGTCCCAATGCCCCCAGTTTATCCATTATGGACGATTTGACTTTTCGTTCCATGTCGGCATTATTCATTTTGCGGCTCATGTCTTCCATAAAACCGGCAATTCCGCCCACAGTTGTAAACAGCGGAACGATAATCGGGCCTAACGCCCAGCCAATCAGGGGAATACTGGAGAAAATCGTCCCAAGCACAAAACCGGCGATGATTCCCGCAATAGTGTGCGAAAATTCTTTAACCAGCTTGATTACAAAATTCAAGATGACTTTACCCATGTGGAAAATAATTTTTCCGGCGGTAACGGTAAATTTTACCAATCCCTTGAAAATGTCTTTTAACATCGGATGCAGACCGTTCAAGTTGTCAATCCAATCCTCGTAATCGCGATTGTCTTTACATTCGCCGTTCAAGTTTATCAAGGTCTGCGGATCCACATTGGCACGGTAAGTACTGCCATTAACAGGGTTCAACATTTCCAAAAACGACACGGGGTTAGCAGACCCTGCCGGCGCATAAGCCGCCTGGGGTTTTGCCGCCGTACATTCCGACGCCAATTGCGGCTGACCGGCAGCGGCAAGTTTTTTTCCGCAATACGAGCAAAAAAACGCTCCTTCCGGCAATTCTTTTCCACAAAATAAACAAAACATATTCTTCTCCTTCGTGTTTGTTCACAAACATAATTAATGTTCCGGCACGGATGCCGCACGGCATTATGGCGCAAAAAATGCCGCCTAACTCCTTTACAGGCGGCAAACGCCTTTCTAATCGTTGTATACGGAACAAAAAGTATATATCCGCTTAGGGCTTTGTTTGTTGCGTAAACGGTTATGGGGAATAATCCCCGCAGATTGCCTGATTTTTTGCGGCAAGAGGAACATTAAAGTGTATTGATATATAGAAACAGTTGATTTATCTAAAGTAAGGAGTAAGGAGTAAGGAGTAAGGAGTAAGGAGTAAGGAGTAAGGAGTAAGGAGTAAGGAGTAAGGAGTCGAATTTATTCTCGTTTTTGTTGCTATTCAGCATGGCAGTACGCTTTCTCCTTATAAAATTACTAATTTATTCTAACTTTTTGATGTTTACTCTGTCAAGAGTTTTTTGATAAATTTTTAAAACTTTTACAATGCGGAGGATAGCGGAAACCGCGGTTTTCGGCGTAACGGACGCCGCGTTTCGGCGCTGCAGGCTCGTCTTTTTCGCGCTTTAGATTTAAACCGGCCCAACGTTTTGCCGCCAATTCCGCTCTCCGCCCTCAACTGCTCTGCCTAAAACCGCACGCCGTCCTTGCGCTGGGCGCGGCCGCCGGCATAGGAGTTCCACAGAGTTCTATGGGGAATCCATAGAACTCTGTGGCCTAAATCTGCTGCAAAGCGTAGTGCCTCGTTGCGGACAGCACGGTGGATTTCCTTACTTGTTTAATCTACCGCTTTTACTACAGTACCGGAAACAGTAACTGTTCCAGGAACCCATATTCCTGCGGTAAACGACGTGAGAATCCATTGCAAAGGATTTGAACCATATTTTATTTTTACATCAATGGCCCCGTCTCCTCCAAGTCTTTTTACATTCTTTTCAACCGCTTCTCTAACCTGAGGATCAGTCGCTTCAGATGAAAGATTGAACAAGGTCCCGCCATTGACGCCCCAGCCCAAGAATTTGTTTGTCCATTCTTTTTCAGAAAAATCACCAACTTTCTCATACTTCTGACCATTAATTACCAATCCCATTTGCAATCCTGTTGCTTGGAATGTGGTACAACCAGTAAAACTCAACCCCAATACCAGTAGAATTACCGGTATTCCCGCAAACAAACCGTTCTTTTTCATTTTTACCCTCCTGTTTGGTAAAAAGTTTGAAGATATTAAGCGAATTGGATTATAAAATCCTAAAAACGGTTAAATTTACACCGCCATTCATGGCGGTGTACCCGTATATTTCAGGTTTTTATTTCGCGTAACGTCTCGACTGTTGACGACATTTTGCCGACCCGAATATAGTTTTAATCAACGATTATTACTATTTACATTACATAAAAATTTACCGACTAGCGCCGCCACGGATGCCGCGCTTCTTCCGTAAATTTCAGAAAAATGCCGCCTAACTCCTTTACAGGCGGCAAACGCCTTTCTAATCGTTGTATACGGAACAAAAAGTATATATCCGCCCAAGGCTTTGTTTGTTGAGTAAACGGTTATGGGGAATAATCCCCGCAGATTGCCTGATTTTTTGCGGCAAGAGGAAAATTAAAGCGTATTGATATATAGAAACAGTTGATTTATTTAAAGTAAGGAGTAAGGAGTAAGGAGTAAGGAGTAAGGAGTAAGGAGTAAGGAGTAGAATTTATTCTCGTTTTTGTTGCTATTCAGCATGGCAGTACGCTTTCTCCTTATAAAATTACTGTTTTATTTTAACTTTTTAATGTTTACTCTGTCAAGAGTTTTTTGATAAATTCTTAAAACATTTGTAATTAGAGGTTTTCCCAAAACCGGCTGGGTTTTGGGAATTGCTCATTACCCAGGTGCAAGCGGAGGATAGCGGAAACTACGGTTTCCGGCGTAACGGACGCCGCGTTTCGGCGCTGTAGATTTAAACCGGCCCAACGTTTTGCCGCCAATTCCGCTCTCCGCCCCCTTGCGCTCCTGTCCCTTCATACGCTTGAATAGTAGTGGCTATGACAGCGGAACAAAAAAACACATTGAACGGCTTCCTCAACATTGCCGAGGATTACCTCTGCGGCGGGTACCGTACACCCCGCGCCGTACACCTTTACACCGACGATCCCGGCCCTGCCGGTAAAACGAGTCTTTTGGAAAACGCGGAAGAGCGCCCGCCTCCGAACCAAGCCGAAGAGGGGGTGTTTTCCGCTTTGGAGGCGGAGATTAAGGCGTGCGGCGCCTGCCCCCTCTCAAGAAACAGGAGGCAGGCTTTAAGCGGTACGGGGTCCGAAAAACCCCTGGTTCTTGTTATAGCGGAATGCCCCGCTCCTGAAGATGATCGGGAAGGACAGGTTTTTACGGGTGAAACAGGGGCCTTGTTTGACCGTATGCTCAGGGCAATCGGGCTTTACCGCGAAAAGAACTGTTTTATTACCTATTCGGTAAAATGCAGCCCGCCGCCTGACTATGTTATTCAGGAAGCGGAGCGGTCTTCCTGTGCGGCCTTCCTTAAACGGCAACTGCTCTGCCTAAAACCGCACGCGATCCTTGCGCTGGGCGCGGCCGCCGGCATGGGGGCGCTGAAGGGTCTCAGCGTTTCACCGGAAAGCGCGGGCGCCCCAAGGGAAGCAGGGCGGATCGGGGAGGACCTCATAAACAGGACTGAAGATATGCGCGGACGTTTTTTTTCCTGCCTGGGCATACCCCTCATGGTTACCTATCATCCGGCGGAGGTGCTGCTCAATACCGGCCTTAAAGCGCCGGTTTGGAAGGATCTACAGCAATTGCAGGCAAAACTGGCGGAACTGGAGAAGATGCTTTTAGAGAACAGCGAAGGCGGGCAGTGATGGCGGTTTCAAAGAGAAGCGCGGCTAAAAAAACTACCGGTATGGATAAAATTTTACCCAAAAGTATCAATAAGCCCTATCTTGGCATAGTCTTTGATCTGCCGCTGGACCGTGTTTTCAGTTACCGTGCGGATGCCAAAGGCGAAGCGCAGATTGGTAAACGGGTTATGGCGCCCTTTGGCCGAAGTGAAAAACTGGGGTATGTGATAGAAGAGTACGACGGGCCGCCGCCTGATATAGAAGAACAGAAACTGAAAGCGGTACGCCGTGTAGTCGATACACAGCCGTTCTTTGATGAACGGAACATCAGCCTCTCCGCATGGCTTTCCCGTTACTACCTTTGCAGCCGGGGGGAGGCGCTTGCCGCTATGCTTCCCGCGGGTAAGCGGACAAACGCATCCTTCTCCCTTCCGGGCGGCGGAGAGGACATTGCCGAAAAGCCCCTTGTCCTTTCGGATGAACAGCGGAAAGCCCTTGATGCCATAACCGTACAGGGTGAAAGGCTTAGTCTGCCTGCCGCCCCTCAAATGACGCAGCCTCCGCTTTCGGGGGCGCCGTCTTCAATCCCGCTCCCGCCCATGTTTTACCTTTACGGCATAACCGGTTCCGGCAAGACCGAAGTATTCCTCCGCGCGGCGGAATACATGATCAATAAAGGAAGATCCGTTATTTATCTGGTACCGGAAATAGCCCTGACCCTCCAAACCGCGGAAGCCATAGGCAGACGTTTCGGGCATATAGCGGCGACGTTACATTCAGGGATGAGCCATAGTATGCGGCTGACCGAATGGATGCGGATTAGAAGAGGAGAGGTCCGTATTGTAGCAGGCCCGCGAAGCGCCGTCTTTGCCCCTGTCCGGGACCTTGGGCTTATCATCATTGATGAAGAACATGACGGCTCGTATAAATCCGGTAATACGCCGCGTTACCATGCGCGGCAGGTTGCCATGCGGCGGTGTTCCGCCGAGGGCGCAAGCCTCGTTATGGGCAGCGCAACCCCTTCGGCGGAGGCATGGAAGCTGATGCAGGAAAACGGCATCACGCGGCTGAATTTGACCAGACGGCTTTCCGGGGGCAGCCCTCCTGAGATAAAAATTGTAAGCCTTGAAAATACCGACGGGTGCCTGACAAAAGAATTAAAAAATGAAATATGGGAAACCGCCCGTATGGGAAGGCAGACGATTCTCTTTTTAAACCGCCGGGGCTTTGCCTATTTCTACCATTGCCGGGCCTGCGGTTTTGAGCTTGTCTGCAAGAACTGTTCGGTCTCACTCACCTGGCATAAGGGCCGTAACCGGGCGATCTGCCACTACTGCGGGTATCAGGCCGCGCCCCCCCAAGCCTGCCCCCAGTGCGGTTCCCTTGAAGCAGGCTATTCCGGTTTCGGTACGGAAATGATCGAGGAAGAGGTACGCAGGACCTTCCCTGAACTCCGCGTACTAAGGGCCGATGCCGACAGCACCCAGAAAAAAGGGAGCCTTGAAGAAACCCTCCTGCGCTTTAAACAGGGCGAGATCGATCTGCTGTTAGGCACCCAGATGGTAGCCAAGGGGCTCAACTTCCCGGGTGTACGCCTTGTCGGGGTAGTGCTTGCGGATACCGGCCTCCACGTCCCGGATTTCCGGGCAGCCGAAAGGACCTTCTCCCTGGTTGTCCAGGTAGCGGGCCGTTCAGGCCGCTATTTCCCTGACGGCAAGGTTATAGTCCAGACCCTGCGCCCCCAGGACCCCGCTATAACAAGGGCCTGCGCCCTGGATATAGAGGGCTTTTTTAAGGCCGAACTCAAACAGCGGGATATGCTGGGCTTCCCGCCTTTTTCCCGGCTTATCCGTTTTACGATACGCTCTACCGATAACGGGCGGGCGGACAAGGCCGTTAAGCGCCTTGCGGCTATTGCCGCCCCCCTGCTCCCCCGTGACGCGGATATGCTCGGCCCTGCCGAATGTCCTATCGGCCTCATCGCTAATAACTACCGTTTTCAGATCATTCTCCGCGGTAAAACGATGGGAAGCCTCCATGCATCCGCCGCAGAAATACTGAACCGTTACGGTACAGGCAAGGATGCGCGGGTATATCTGGAGGTAGATGTTGATCCGGTAAGTTTGATGTAGAAGCCGTTTGCATAATGTATATGTATAAATCGGAGGACAGGCTCTAAATAGTTTCATTCTTTTCATTGAGGCTCTTATTCCGGTAAACCAGGTCCTCTGGCTGGGTATAGCCCTGGTTTTCCCAAAACTGATTACCGTTTTCATTACTCTTAAAAGCGACAAGAGCGACCTTATTGATCCCTTCCCCTGCCAGAGCTTCCTCAACTTTTTTGACAAGTAAAGCTCCTATATTCTGCCAGCGGAATTCCTCCTGAACGGCGGTATGGTAGATGTAGCCCCGGCGTCCGTCATGGCCGCTTAAAATGACGCCGGCAAGTTCCCCTTTTCCGGGGCCCGCAACATGAGCGACAAAACAGGTTCTGGGGTTCCGTTTAAGAAATTTTTTAATTCCGGCCTGAGAATCATCAGTAGTGCGCGTACCCATTCCCTGTGTATTATCCCAGAGCTTCAGTACCTTTTCATAATCGTCGATAGTCATCAGCCTAATCACCATTTGTTTCTTTTCCATGTTGTACTCCATACAGACTCTATTTATCCGGCGCCCCGAACAAGTCTTTCCCGGCGCCGTATGAAGGCGGCTCTGATACCTTCCGTTATTCCCTCAAGGGCAAGCGCCCTGTCTGTATAATCCAGCGCCGTTTTCCTGTCTTTCAAACGCCATTCCGCGTCAACGGCCAGAGACCTGAAAGCAGCGGCTTTTATACCGTCGGGGCAATTGCCCTCGGCAAGACCGAGCAAGAGACTTCTTCCCTTACTATAACAATTCTGCTTAAATAAATCTCTCCCTAATGCCAGAATCGCGGCGGGAAAGTTTAACGCCGCGGCATGATGCAGCAGTGCGAGGCCTGTTTTCCGCTCGGCTTCTCCCAAGAGAAACCGGGTATAACGAGGGCTGTCCTTCCGTGTAAATTCCCTCCAGCGCAGGGCCAGGGCTTCGATATCACAGCGGAAACGCGCGCTGTTTTCTAGCGGTTCCAAGGCGACAGCCGCGAGTGCGGCCATAAGAAAGGCAAGCCCGCGGATATCCTTTTTATTATGAGCGCAGATACCCAGAAGATCGCCCGGCTCTCCTGTTTTAAGGAAATTAAACCATATCTCAGGGGCTAAGGCGCCGCTTGTATCCCCGGTCCTGTCAAGCCCCAGAACAAGCATTTCAATTTGTCCCTGGGAACAGCCGGGCAGCATACGCTTCCAGAGCCGCCGCGCCGCGTAAAGCAGATCCGCATGAAAGAATTCGGGCGGTCTTATTCCATTTGTTATGCAGCGGTTTTTGAGTATCTGGGCGTCGAAACTTTTCCCGTTGTAACTTACGACTAACGGCTGCTTTACACCGCATCCCGCCTCCCCCTGCCCGCGGCTTCTCCCAAATTCCGCGCATACCGCCTCAAGAAAAGCGGCTTCTCCGGGATAATCCAGCAACAGGTACTGGTCCACACGGAGACGGAAAGCCGTAAGGTTGTTAGGCCCGCGGGTACAGGATGCGGGATCATCCATCTTGTGCGGAACGGAACTATTTTCCGCCGGAATCAAACGTCCAAAGGCCGCAAGAAAGGCAAGAGTGCCTGAGCCTGCCGAAAGACCGGTTGTTTCAAGGTCGAAGAAGAGCATATCCTCCGGTTTAAGCCAGGGCGATTCCAGGGCATCCGCCGGATGCCGGGTATCCGGCACAAGGACGGCCAGCGAGCGGGGGAAGACGCTGGGGAAGTGCAGTATTTCCTCCAGAACCGTAGAGGATTTAGAGACCCTATCCCCAACAGATTCCCAACCCAAAAGGACTTCCGGCGGGAAGGCGCTTTCCGCCGGATACGGCCTTTTTTCAACCCTTTTCACCTCTCCCAACTGTAGACTGCCGGCGCCCGCCCGGGCGGAACTTTCCTCCGCACTCCCCTCTTTCGCCCCGGCTTCCCGTATCCGCCGCAAACGCTCGCCTAGATTTAAGCCCATGCAAAATTTCCTTACCGCAGCGTGAGTTATTAAAGGAATCGTAACTACCGGATATAGACCGTTTTCTGTTCCTCATAATCGTAATAGCAGCCTTCAAGCATATTTCCCAGGGTATTGGCAATAGTCAGGAGTACCTGGTTGCCGCCTTGTTTCAGCAAACCAGCGCCGCCATACCAGATATACGGGGAAAAGGTACGGACGCCCAGGTTATGGCCGTTGATCGCAAGTTCAATACATTCGTAAACGCGGTAAGATTCAGGAACTTCAACGGTAAACATCTCATAGCTTTCGATATTCTCCACTTGCAGCTCGGTTTCAAAGCTGAATTTTCCGCTATAAAAGGGATAGCCTTCAACAGCCTTTGCGCCTGGAATGGCGGCGGCCGGCGCTTTTCCAATGATGAATTTGCCATCCCCGCGCAGCACCCCAAAATTGCCCAAAAGGTACAGAGGATCGGAAAGGCCGTGCCTGTCTTCGCTTGCCGTAACATCTATGTCTATTGTATTAAGCCCGCTTAAAAGACAGGCGCTCACATCGGCGGCGCTGTTGTTTTGATCGTAAACATAGAGGGGCTTAAAGGAATCCGCCGGCAGTTTCCTGCCGTTAAAGACAATACTATGTCCGCCCATAATCCCCATGCGGTCCCGCATCAGGTAGACCTTGAGCGGAACACCCCTGCCGTCGGTCTCGTGCGGGCTAGGCGCGGGGATAAGATCGCCGTCTACCGTAAACGCGAAATGATAGGAAACCTTAACCGGATAGTTCACCGAAAGGCGCTGGGGAACCCCAAAGCCGTCGTTAAACTTGATAAGTCCGGCCCTGAGAAAGCCGGATTCCTTAAAGTGTTCGATAAATGTATTCGGTTTTGATACAAAAGCAGCCCCTCCGTCAATTGATACGGTTAATTCCTCAAGCCGGTAAACATTGAAGCCGGCAATAGCAACTTTCATCGATCTGTCCAAATCCAACTTCAACTTTAGCGTTTTTTTAAGGGGGCGCGTAAGCGCCTTAACCGCGCTCATTCCGGCATTCATTTTCGTTTCGGTTTCAGCGTTTTCCGTTTCATTTTCAGTTTCCGCCGCGGCAGGGGCCGCTGCAAAGATACGGGCGCTCCAGGGTGTCAGCGGCGCGTCAATCACATAAGCGCCGTCTGTCTTTTCCGCTGTTACAGGGTATATCGAACCAGTCTCAAGATCAAGTTCATAGAAGGCGGCGTCCGCGGGACAGTCCCGAAAGACAACCTTGGTATCGGCGGCCGCTCCATTTTGGCTGGCCAGCATGATAAAACGGCCGTTCTTATTTTCACGGCGGCAGGTGATAACATCTTTTTTAAGCTGTTCAGGGATAAGGGCGCCGGCGTTGTTTGGTGCAAAGCCCTGAATAAGCCGCGCAATCTCCGCTCCCGCGTTGCTTTCCCTCAGCCCTCCCGGCGCGTGAACCAGGGTAAGAAGGCCAGACTTCCGGCTCAACGAGGCTTGACCGGAACCGTCGAAATATTCCTCCGCGGACAGAGCCCCCCACCCCGCACGCTCAAAGGCGGACGCGGGATCAAAGCCGTCCTCAATGATCCCGCAAGGGGTCAGGCCGGTAAATACAACCCTGCCGCCGTTCTCCAAAAAACGCCGGATCAGGCGGAATGTGTACTCTTCAATACAGGTATGAGGGGGAACAATCAGCGTAGTGTACTTGGCGCGGCCCACAAGGATCGCCCCGTTTTCTATCCGGCCCATAGCCATGACCTCGGGGTCAAGATCATCGTAATCAATCTGGTTAAAAAGCAGGGTCTTACAAATATACTTGTAGTCGTCAATCAGCTTTTGCCCGCGGGCTTCCTCCTCCGTATCGGTACCGATGTAGCCGAAACGGTTAAAGGGCTGCCGCATTTCCGTACACCACATAATCGCCGGATGCAGTACCGCCGTAGAGGTAGAAGCCTCTGTCTCGGTGATAAACCTGCTGGAACGGCCGCAGTAATCCGCAAAAAATTTATAGTACTCCCAGTAAGGATTCTGTACAAACTGTGAAGGGGGGGCGTCATGTTTTGTGATACCATTCATAGTATAATAATAGGCATGGAAATTGTGCAGTGAAATTCCCATCAAGGTCTGCCGGTCGATCTGCCACTTGGCGTCCTGCAAGGTCATGGTCCAGCCTATGGAATGAAAGGCTTCGATAAGGGAGTCGCGGCGGCCAAACTGGCGGGACATGGCGCTAATCGCTTTGGGGTTCTGACGCAGAATATGAAAATCGCGGTCGATAACCTGTTCAAAACTATAACCAAGTTTGTCATGGCAGGGGTCCCCCGCCGGTACATGGCTGTACATCTGGTTTGACATACGGACAGAGGGAACCTCGGTAACATACCGGACGCCGTTCTTTTCGCACCACTCGGACAGCGGCCTGTGATACCGGTCCCGCAGTAATTCATGGACGCACTGGAAATAGTTGTAGCGTATGCGTTTTGCGTTAGGATAGGATGAATCGAGCAAGGCCCCAAGGTTTTCAATGATATGATAGCCGTACTTTTTATAAAAGTATTCGGGAAGCCGGGATGACCAGGGCCAGCGCCCCAGAAAACCGGTCTCATCACCGAACATGCCCTTAATGGTTTTACCGAAATCATTGCCCAGGGCTGTTTTATAAGGCTCGTAGGTAGTATCTATAAAACATTGGACGGCGTCTTCATTTGCCGGATCCATGTAGGTTCCGTAGTATTTAAAATCCTCCAGTTCTCGGGTAAATGCAATAAGGACCTTCCAACAGCCGTGTTCCGGTTTCCACCGCAGTTCTTTGGAGGGGCCGTAGGTAAAATAACGCTTGAGATTATGGCTGTAGGACGGGCCGCCCTGGGTCTTTTGATATATCTCCTGCTTCTGGAGGATACCGCAATGGGCCGCGATATCCACCGGCTTATCCCACAGTACCGAGGCATTGGAAATAGGATACGCAAGGGCTAAAAGCAGGCGCCCTTCGCCCAGACTTTCATCAAGGACGGCGCCCTCTTCAAGGTCCTTCACATACAGTTCCAGTTTTTTTTGCTTTACTTCGGGGCGGCGGATCGTTACTTCCCCGCCGGACATGCCGGAAGGATAGGGATATTCGTCATAAAGCCAGACCTCAAGGCCGTTTTCGCCGGCAGTATCCACAGCGTATTTGCAGATATCAAACCACTCATCGGAAAGATAGGGCACACGGAGTCCCTGCCGGGCGCAGAGAAAAAAACCGCCCAGACCCTTGTTCTTCATTTCAAGTATTTGCCGTTTGACCTCGCCGCGTTCCATGTCTCCGTTAAAAAACCAGAACGGCCTTGGCCGGTTTTCCGCCGGCGGGTTTTGAAAATCATTGATCAGCATTAAAGTCCTCCTTTACAGCCCCCTATTCCGCTAAATTTTTGAACCGGTTTTCATTAAAATAGCCTAAGCTATATTGGTAATGGCGCCTATGGCGGTAGCATAGAGGGGCTTGTCCGATAATGAAAGACCCGCAGACGCATTCCTCGTCAACGGGTTCTTGTTTTTCTTTTCGATATAGTTTATCATATTTTTAATAAGGGTTCTACTGGACAGGCTGCTAATAAAAAACAGAATTTTTCAGTTTGAATATATCTAATATCTGGCCCGAAACGCAGGCAGTTTATTCGAACGACGATACCCCGCCGAATCGAAGGCTCGCGCACTGCGGCGGGGATCGTCATTTTTTACGGAGGATATTATGAACTACGAGTGGAACAGTAGTATTGCAACCGGAATTGAGCTGATTGATAATCAGCACAAAGAGTTAATTACCAAAATCAATATTCTATTGAATAACTGTGAAAATAAAACAACACAGGAAGAATTGACGCAGAGTATTGATTTTCTGACAGAGTATACAATTAAGCATTTCTTTGATGAGGAACAGCTTCAAAAAAAATACGAATACCCTGACTACCCCAATCATAAAAAAATGCACGAAGATTTTAAAAACACTATACGGAATTTCAAGGTAGATCTTATTATGAAGGGGGCTTCCGATCAATTGATCGATGACGTTCACAAAAAAATAGGAGGCTGGCTTGTAAACCACATCAAAGGCCAGGATATCTTACTGGGCAATTATATAAAGAAGAAAATGGCAGCCTCGTAGAGGCAGGGCTGCCGTAAAAACCTACAAGTCCCAAAGGAGCCGCGTTAATCGGACACGAAGTGTCCGCGGCTGCTAGGAGCCCGTGGGACTTTGGTGAATTTTTGCATATTTATGCAAAAATTCCGATTGACAGGGCTCCTTTGGGAGTTTGCAAGGTATAAATTTGCAATAAATTGCAAATTTATACGATTTTTGGGCAAAGCCCCACAAACTCCTAGCTTAGGGCCTCTACTTCGGCAAGGTAGGGCGGTTCAGCCCCCTGACGCGAGCAGACAAGGGAAGCAGCCTTGTTGGCAAAATAGAGGGCGTCGTGGAGTTCCCCTTGGGTTAGAGACGCCAACGCGGAGGCGGACATTTTACCCCTGAGTTCCAGGTATGAGAGGAGGGCCCCGTGGAAGGTATCCCCCGCCCCGATAGTATCAACCACGGGCAGATCGACGATAGGTGCGTCCGCCCTGACAGGGCTGCCGCTATCACGGCGGAGCAGGGCCGTCGCGCCGCCGGTTCCCAGGGTACAGACCACGATGCGGGGCCCCATCTCCAGTATCTTCCGCGCCGCCCCTTCAAGATCGAGCCCGGGATAGATAAAGTCAATATCCGCGCCTGAAATTTTTACAATGGTTGAAGCCGCGGCCCATTTTTCATACCGTTTGATATATGCGTCTTTGTCATGGATCATAACCGGCCTGATATTAGGATCAAAGGAAATGACCCTGTTTCTTTCGCGCAGGATGAGAGCTTCGATGGTTGAGGCCGCCGGTTCCATTGTCATTGCGATAGAGCCGAAGACTACGCAATCAATTTCCGCCGGCAATACAGCGGGAAGATCGTCTTGCGAAAAGGATCGGTCCGCGGCGCCGGCGGTGTAGAAGATATACCGCGGCTCTTTACCCGGCTCAAGTTTAACAAAGGCCAAGGTAGTATTTTGCTCTGATCGAGCAACCATATCAATACCGACCTTGTTCTGCACAAGCCGCTTGACGAGAATTTCCCCAAAGAAATCCTTTGAAAGCCTGCTTAAAAAAGAGACCGGGGCCCCAAGCCTGCCCGCGGCAACGGCGGTATTGTAAGGGCTCCCTCCGGGGCAGGGAGAAAAAACCTCTGGCCTGCCGTCAGAGACAGTCATGGGTACCATGTCGATAAGGGCTTCACCGCAAATTAAAATCATCATAAACTCCTGTAGTGTATTTCTTTGCCTAAAGGGGAATATTTTGGCGTTTCCAACATATTACCGCCAATCATCAGAGGCTTTCCCAAAACTTCAGTTTTTGGGAACGGCTCATCATATAGAGATTATAAAGTTATTAACGATTATGGCAAGACGCGGCCTTATTATCCTATTGCCGGGAAATGTTTTACATGATAGGATAGCTTCATAAGATTCATATTGCAATTCTATAGGCACGACGGATGAATAATTTCAGAGCGGTCATCTTCGACCTTTTTTATACCCTCATAAACCCGCTGGCGCCCCGGTATATGAATGAAAATGAATACCAGGTTCTGGGTATGACAGGGGAAGAGTTTGAAAAATATAACGCGCGGGATTATTCGGTTAGGGCCTGCGGCGGCATCAAGGATCCTTATGAAATGTGCGCCCATATTCTGCGGGGTCTTCCCTTTTCAAGGGAGATTATACGGAAGGCTGCCGGCGCCCGTCTGGAACGTATACGCAGAGGGCTGTTCGGTATTGAGGAGAAGAACCTTGCCCTCTTGCGAAGGCTCCGGGAAGCGGGCGTCAAGACGGCGCTTCTGAGTAATGCCGATATTGCCGATATCTGGCACTGGAAGGATTGCCCTTTAAGCGCGTGTTTTGACGAGACTGTTTTTTCCTTCTATGCGGGCTGCCTCAAACCGGATCCTCAGATATACCGGATTGTGCTGGACAAGCTCGGCCTTCCCCCTTCGGCCTGCCTTTATGTAGGCGACGGCGGCCACAGTGAGCTTAAAGGCGCGCAAGAAGTAGATATGACTACGGTACTCACCACGGAGTATATCGTGAATCTCTGGCCTCAAAAGATACCCGTCCTTATAGGGCAGTCCGATCATGTAATTACTAAAATAGAAGACATTGAGAGAATAGCCTTTAATCCGCAATAACCCGCGCAACAAACTCCTAGGAGCCTGTTGCGCTTGCTGTGTACAGGGCTTTCTTTTGCGGGGATTTTCAATCTTTTTCAGGAAAGGGCCGCTTTCAGCCCTCGGTCCGGGGCTGCCGTACCGGTGTTTTCCCCTTACCGGGGGCTCTTTAGCTCGTTTTCAGTCTATATAACCGCTTGAAGTTGTAT
>JAISQR010000152.1 GCA_031274035.1 Treponema sp.
ATTAATACATATTGAATTATTATATATCAAATCTGTTATAAACAGAAATTCTTGGTTCCCCTTAAAATACTCAATCCAAGCTGAAGAATCTATAATATTATTTTTCATCTTTTCCTCAATTTATCTAAATCGATGTCCAACGATATTTTCCCAAAATATTGCGCTAATTCCTTGACTTTTTCCCGTTGGATAATATTTTCCAGGGCATATTTAATTAAATCCGTCTTTTTTGATATATTGGTTATATTCATTGCTTCATTAACCAATGTATCCGGCAAATCCAATGTGGTTCTCATAAATACCTCTTAACATATTATACTATAATAATGTCTGTATTATCAAGTATTTTTTTTATGTATTTTATGAAAATTTTCATGCATTTTTAGACAAATTTCAGCGCAAATGTCGCCTAACGTTCCGGTCGTAAGGCTTCTCCCAAAAATAACAACTACACACAATTTCTGAATCATGTTATAATAAACACATGAGAGGGGAAAACTCAAACAGGGAAACTGTAGTGGAAACATTACGGCGGAAATGGGATGCCATGCAAAATTATCTTGATGAGCGCGGCAGGCGTATTTGGGCGGCGAGCGAGGCGGAAGCCCTAGGAGTTTGTGGGGCTTTGCGCATAAAACCTCAAAAAACCGCCGATTAGGCGGTTTTTACCTTACAAACTGCGTAAGGATGCCGGATAATAGTGGTTTTTATGGCTTTTTTGCTAAAAAAGGCCATAAAAACCTACAAATGCAACAGGCTCCTAGGAGCCTGTAGGACTTTGGTGAATTTTTGCATATTCATGCAAAAATTCCGATTACCGGGGCTCCTTTGGGAGTTTGCAAGGTATAAATTTGCAATAAATTGCAAATTTATACGATTTTTGGGCAACGCCCCACAAACTCCTAGGTGTCAGGCCAGCGATGGGCGCTCTGCCCTTTCCCGCCCTCCACGGCCGCTCCCCCTACCACGAAAGGGAAAGCCTCATGCAAGAAGAATTATTTCGGGGCTCATTCCCGCGGCGCGGAAACTTTGTTTCCGATTGTACTCGCTGTCTTCGGACCGAAGGTCCGCCGCTTCACAAACTGCGGACCGAAGGTCCGAAGTCGCCAAGGCCCATGCATCAGACCGAAGGTCTGCTCGAACCTTCGGTTCGCCGCTTCCGGTGGTTCGCGCGGACCTTCGGTCCGACGCCTTTCCCGATGAGGTGCATTGGGGTTTCCCCCTTTATGGTCCTCATTAGGTTATGCTGAAAGGTTTCTCCTATTTCCTCCTTTCACGAGCTTTCGTGTCGCAACGCGGTTAGAAATTCTTTACCAAATTGTTTAGGTTAATCAGTGTACAAGGCATTTTTGTACTTCAATTTGATTTGAACCCTTACCCCTCCCTGCGCATAATTGCGGATATCCGCCACGCGCCCCGGTAAAAGGTAAGGGTAACTTCATCGGTATAGGAGGTTCCTACAGGCATCTGCGGTACCGGCGCCGCGGGATTCTCTTCCAGAGGCATTTCCTCTGAGCTTTGAAAATAGCGGGCCGGCGCCCAGAGCGTGTAGAAAACACGGCAACGTGTTTCCGTATCTCCCCTGCTAAGTTCTGTAATGCCCAAACCGGAAACGCCGAAGACCGTATGCTCCGTAGGGGGGGAGCCTTCATCTATCCATTGCTGTGCGGGGATCATCCCGGCGCCTGTTGTTTCGTAGGCCATACGCACCCGGCTCATCACAAAAAGATTGGTGATCATATCTATATCCCCTTTCCCGGCCTTATTGATGACGCAGGCTTGCATCAGGGTATGGTCAAGCGTCCCGAAAGCCCCGTAGTAGGTACTCACTACTTCCTCTTCTGTCATGCCCTTGGTTGTCGGCAGTTCCATCCAGTTTCTGATTATGCTGCCTGAAATAAGGGCGGCAAGCAGCACCGCGCCGAAAGTAACCGCTATGGCCGTTCTGTTCCGTCTAAGGAATCGTTTGGTACTGACTTTGCGGGCGCTCGTCTTAATGTACCGCTCTCTCTCCGCTTCAAGGCGGATTCGTTCCTCAGCGCTTTGATTGCGGACAAAGACATCCCCGCTTTTAGAGCCTTTCTCCAGCAAGGCCGCCAAGCCGCCGAGGCGCTCCAGACCCGCCTTCTGCTCAGTGCCGGGGACCGCAACGCTTGCCGCCGCGCCTGAACCGCCGGACTTGTCTATTCGGTTATTCCGTGAAAAGGAATCCGCCGCCTCAGATGCGATGCCTTTACCTGCGACTGCACGCCTCCCGCTTTGGGGCAGATCCCTTTTTACCGTCAGGGTTTCGTTTAAGATAAGCTCCGCTTCCCCTACAAGGCCGGGGCAGGCAAGATGGGGCGGCAGAAACACCCCTCCCCGTATATCCTCCCGCAACGTATTGAAATCCCGGCTGAGGAAGGGCGGCGCACCGCAGAGTATACAGTAGAGCATGGTTCCCGCGGCAAAGGCCGCCGCCGGGGCGCCTTCAAGATCGGGGTGAACCCACTGCTCGGCGCTGTCCATCCAGGCGCCCTCGCCGTCCACCTCGATGCAGCGTTTAAGGAGCCGTTCAGGCGGGAAAAACAGGCAGCCCTGGGGGTAAGATTGAGAAGGCGCCGGTACATAAAACGCCCCTGCCGGCCAGGGGTAGGGCGGCCTGGATTCCCGCGGAAGTTCTTGCCCTATCCGGGCCTGCGCTTCTTCAAGCAGTATACGGGCGCGTATCCAGAAGCGCAGACTATCCAGGCGGGCGGAGATATCTTCCTTGCCTGATATGAACAGATCAAGCCGTTCACCAGGGAAAGCAGGCCCCCAGACAACCATATTGTCCTTCATTAAGCCGGTTTTTCGTTCTATCACCCCGCGGGCATGCCATTCTTCAATTTTTCCATCGGGATATATGATATATCCGTTCTGGGTGATAAACTGGGCAATCTTTGCCTGAGCAAATGCCTGAGCGTCAAGGCCCGTATCAAAGCCCAGCACCGTACCGTCTTCATGTTCAAACTGAAAGATTCTATCCATAAAATAGTTACCTTCTAAAACTCCTGGCAGCCTGCTATCTTCCCCTTGGCGAGTAGAGATACCTAAAATAATCCATATCGGTAGACAGGGTCTTGTCGAACTGAGGCAGCGTGGTACGGTAGGATTCTGTACCCCTCCAGAAGGTATAGAAGTCAGGGTCCTTGCTATAGGCTTCCGCATAGATGCGTGAGGCCGTAGCATCCGCAACACCCCGTATGGTTTCGGACTGTTCATAGGCGGCCGATTCAATTGAACGCCGCTCATTGTCCATCTTGCCGAGCCACTCCGCCTTCTTGCCTTCGCCGTCCGAACGGAATGCCTGGGCTATCTGGTTCCGCTCCTTTATCATACGTGCGTAAACGCTCTGGGTAAGCTCATCCGTGTACCGTATCTGACGGGTAACCACATCGATAAGCTCTATGCCGTATTCCGGTACCATACGCCGCGACCGGTCAAGAATCTCTTCGGCCATCTTGCGCCGTCCTTTCTGAATCTTCTCATAATTGGCGGCAGATTCCGGTATCAGGTCGGAAATTTGCGCCGCTTCCAGACTGTCTCCCAGGCCCAGGCTATCCGGTGTATTGGCGTTTTCCAGAATAATGTCCGAATTCCGCACCGATTCCCGGAGGTAGTTTTCCGCAACCACCGTCCTTACTTCAGAATCGATTATCTCCGCCAGCTTCTGATAAGCGGCGTCAATCGTAGAAATAGATTCGTAGAATTTTTTTGGGTCCGATATCCTCCAGCGTGCGGTAACATCCACCCAAATATACTGCTTTTCCCTGGTGGGCATACTCTTCGCTTCCCCGTCCCAAGACATGATACGTTTGGGATACTTAACCACATCGTCTATGAAGGGAATCTTCAAGTACAGACCCGCGTCGGTGAACACATTGGTAAGGCGTCCCATCTGTACGATAACCGCCTGCTGGCCTTCATCAATTATAAAAAAAGGCCCAATTATAAGGATCGCAAAAATGATCGCAAAAATTACTATTATTGCCGTTAATAACTTTTTCATTACCTGCTCCCTTCCGCACCGCTGTTGACGCCGCCGCCCGATGCGCCCAGATTACGCAGGGGGAGGAAGTTATTAAAACTGCGGTCAATGATCACCGTTCCTGTATCGTTTTTAAAGACCTCTTCGATCATTTCATAGTAGAGCCGCTGCCGCGTAACATCAGGAGCCTTGCGGTATTCCTCGTACACCGAATTGAACCTGGCAATATCGCCGTTTGCACGGTTTACCCGTTCGGTAGCATAGCCCTGGGCTTCCTGTATACGCTGCGCCGCAATACCCCGCTCCCTGGGTATCTCCGCATTGTAAGCCTGCTGGCCTTCGTTGATAAGACGGTTCATATCCTGCTCCGCCTTGTTCACATCATCGAAAGCCTCCTGTACGCCCGCAGGCGGATCGATATTTTGCAACTTTACCGCAATTACATCGATTCCAAGTCCGTAGCCTCTAAAGGTCTCGTTCATAAAGGCAATTGCAGCCGTCTCAATCGCGCTCCGCCCCGGCCCCATTATATCCATAATAGCCCTATCCCCTACAAGCATGTTGAGTACGGAACGGGAAACATCGCGGATAGTGGCGGTCCTTTCCATCATGTTAAAGGTCCACGCCTTGGGATCAACAATACGGTACTGGATAATCCACTCCACATCTATAATATTGAGATCGCCTGTCAGCATGGTCGATTCCCCCGCCTGGTTTGTATAGGTGGAATTGATGCCGGATGACAGGGTACGGAAGCCGAACTGCTCCGTCTGCACCGTCTTGGTATTCACTACATAGTGCCGGTCTATGCCGAAGGGCAGCTTGAAATGCAGTCCCGGTTCGGTAGTGTCAAAGTATTTCCCGAACCGCGTAATCACCCCCGCCTCAGTCTGGTCAATAATATAAAAACTTGTCCCTAAAAAAGCAATCAGGGCAATCCCCGCTATGACAAGAACAATAATGGCTGGAGACAGGAATTTTCCAGGATTCACACTGCTCATAAAACCCTCCTTAAACATGTATACAGAATAAATTAAAGTTACCCGTTTAGTACAAATTAAGCAAGTAATAGAAACTTGATAATTATTTACCGTAGACCCCCGGCTATACGGTGCCGTGCGTGATCCGAACAGCAAAAGATA
>JAISQR010000154.1 GCA_031274035.1 Treponema sp.
GGCGGGAAGAACATGGGGGTTTCCCGGTCTATGTTTACCAGTCGTGTACTCATAGGGGAATTTTACCGGAAGAGGCGGCGGCGTGTCGATCCCTCCAAAGTCCCACAGGCTCCTAGGAGTTTGTGCCGGATATTCCCGTATGCCGTCCGCCGCGGATCGTTTATCTTATCCAGATAATCTACCACCCGCGCCATATCCTGTATGCTTATCGCCTCCATCATTCCCCTCCAAGGAATCTTGATGGCTTATTATATCACACCTGTTTCCTTATGGAAAAGTAAACGCCTTTGCCCTAGCAGCTTCCCTTTTTTGGCTTCTCTGAGTATTATATATCATGCAGAATGAATACATTGAACGGATTGCAAAGATCGATGCGGTTTTAAACCGCTACTTACCGGAAAATCCAGGGGAAGAGTGGCTGGCGGAATTCTTCCCCGGCCTTGAAGGGAAAGTTTCTTCCGCCTTGCTCAGTTCCCTTAGCCTGCCGGCATGGGATCTGGTGAACCGGGGCGGAAAACGGTGGAGGCCCCTGCTTATGGTCCTGGTATGCGAGAGCCTCGGCGGGGCGGATACCGGTCTGGCCTTGACACCTCTGGTAGAATTCCCCCATAATGCAAGTCTTATTCATGACGATATTGAAGATAACTCCGACGAGCGCCGCGGGAAACCGGCAGTCCATATCTTATATGGGGTGGACGCCAGTATCAATTCAGGCTGTTTCCTGTACTTTCTTCCGCTCCTTGCCTTGGGTTCATGGGAAGAGCAGCTTGTAAAAGAATTGAATGTACCTGCCGATGTAATAATAGAAAGGAAGAATCTGGTGTATTCCGCCTGGGGCGATTACCTTAGACGGCTTCATCTGGGGCAGGCTATGGATATAGCGTGGCATAGAGATTTTGCTTCCCTGCCTGGTTTGCCGGAATATTACACTATGTGCGGCATGAAAACCGGCTGCCTTGCCCGCCTTGCGGCGGTGTTAGGGGTAATTACGGCTTTTTCGGTACGGAATGTTCCCCCAAAAGAAGAAGCCGCAATACGCGAAAGCATAGGAACCGCGGCTGAAAATCTTGGGGTGGGTTTTCAGATACTCGATGATGTAAAGAATCTTGAGACCGGCGTTGCCGGTAAGAAACGCGGGGACGATATAGTTGAAGGCAAGAAAAGCCTCCCTGTGCTGCTTTATCTTCACCGGAAGCCTGACAAGAGGGAATTGGTAAGCCGCTGCTTCAGGGCGGCCCGGAACGGGGGAACCGGTGTTCCTGAAGTGGAAGCCTTGATCGGGGAACTGGGCGCGGAAGGCTGCCTTGGCGAAGCTAAAGAGAAGGGGCTTGTCTTAATTAAGGAAGCGGAAGATCAATTTGCCGGGGTCTTGAACTTGCCGCTTTTCAATTCCGGCATGGATACAGGCCGGCGTCTGCTGTTAGGACTTACGAATTTAATCAGTTAGCGCATAAAAACAGGAGCGGCGCGGTAATGAAACAATTTGAAAAAGCGGAGATATGGTATATCAAACAACATTCCGAGGGCGGTACTGTTTTTTTGCAGCCGAATACCTCGGATTTTGTTATCCCTGTTTTTATAGATCATCTGGAGTTTCATGCCATAACCGCCTGTGCCGGAAAAAAAGATACCAAGCGGCCTTTGGCTCAGGACCTGTTCCAGGTACTGATAGAAAAATGCAGCCTGCGCTTGTTCAGAGTTGAGATAGAACAGAGGGATGGACTTTTTTATGCCCGGCTGCTTATTACCGGATCTATAGGCGGTAAGGATTATGCCGAAACAACGCCCCTTATACTTGACGTACGGCCTTCCGACGCCCTGGCCCTGGCGATACGGGGCAATTATCCTATCTATATTCCTACGCGGCTTATTGATAAAAGCGGCATCCCCATGAGTTATATTATAGACGGGGGTGAGGATGAGCTTTCTCTATATGACTATAACTCAGGCGGATCCTTTTTACAGCAAGCAGAGCGCTATACGGAGGTCGAGATGAACGGCCTTCAATCTGATATACCGGAAGGGCCCACGACGGAACAGCGCCGTCTGTTCCAGGAACTTAACAAGGCAATAGCGCTGGAAGAATACGAGCGCGCGGCGGAAATTCGGGACAAGTTAAACCTCCTGAATAATGATCTGGGCTAAGGCCGAACGGATCACATTTATGAAGGCAAACAGTCCTTTTTACACGGTAAGGCGTCTTTTCCTGATACTGGCGGGGTCTTTTCTGACGGCTTTTAATATCAATACATTTGTCCACGCCGGCGGACTTATTCCCGGCGGTTTTACCGGCATAACACTGCTCGTTCAAGAGGTTTTCCTGCGCTATGCCCATATAAGTGTGCCTTTCAGCATTATCCTTTATATACTGAACGCGGTTCCTGCCGTGGTCTGCTTCCGGTATATAGGGAAACGCTTTGCGCTCTATTCCAGCCTGATGGTTGTCATAAGCGGCTTGCTGACCGATTTTATGCCTGCGATGTTCATTGAATACATACAGCTCCATGACACGCTGCTGTCGGCGGTATTCGGCGGTATACTGAATGGGGTTTCTATCAGCCTCTGCCTTTTTGCGGATGCAACGAGCGGCGGTACGGATTTTATCGCTATATTTATCTCGGAAAAATACCGTAGAGATGCTTGGAATTATATCTTTGCCGGAAATTGTATCATTCTTATCCTGGCCGGCTATCTGTTTGCTCTGGATAAAGCCCTCTATTCAATCATCTTTCAGTTTACAACTACTATAGTTTTGAGCGCCTTGTACAAAGGCTATCAGCAAAGAACGCTCCTCATTATTACCAACAAGGCGGACGAGGTCTACGCCTTAATCCGCGATGAAACTCACCACGATGCTACCTCTTTTGTTGGTATAGGCCGCTATCAAATGAAGGAACGCATCATGCTTTACTCGGTAGTTACCGCCAGCGAGGTAAACAGGCTTGTTACTTTGATAAAAAGAATCGATCCCCACTCGTTTATCAATGTACTAAAAACCGAGCAGATAAACGGTCTGTTCTACAAGCGTCCAAAAGACTGATATGTTTCACCATGAGAGATTATCTGTTCCGCGGCTGTTTTATCGCTTCCTGAAATGCTTTAATTGCCCTCCGTGTAGAATCGAAGGCCAGATCGTCCATACTCACTTCTTCCGCCCGGATAAAACATATACCGCTAATTTCTTTAGGGTCTACGGAAAGGTCTTGCCCGCATAAACTCTGAGCGGAGATTGTAAAGAAAAGATCGCAGGTATTATAGACGATGCCCTTATACGGGTAAATATTGGGGAAAGATGCATACAAGTTGACGGAGGGGCCCGGATCCCAGCCTATCTCTTCACGGCACTCCCGGCGCAGGCCGTCTACGGCGCCTTCCCCTGGGTCTACAAAACCGCCGGGAAGGGCAAACTTCCCCCTTGCGGGTTCCTTTGCGCGTTCTATCAGCAGGATGCCCCGGTCTGTGCTGATAACCAGCCCTGTTGCGGCGGCAATGTTATGGTAGTAGACAAAACCGCAATCTGGGCAGCGGAAAACACGGTTCCGCTCAAAGCCGATATTCTGCGAAGCGCAATGGGGACAGTACTTAAACATGAAAACAAAATAGCATCATTCTTGCATATAAACAAGGCCCCGCGTTCAGGGCGATCGCATTAAAAATATTCGAATTGGCTGTAAAATTGGCACGATCTATACCATGATAAAGCAAAATCGATTTTCCGGGAGGGGAATATGCAAACAAGAACCATAGGAGTTTGTTGCGCTTCGCGCATAAAATGGTATAAATATTCATAAATATGAATGCGAACCGGAGGTTCGATATACCTTACAAACTCCGAATACTCGGAGAGTACAGCATGCCCATTGATCGGGATTTTTTGCATATTCATGCAAAAAATCCACAAGTGCAATCGGACACGAAGTGTCCGCGGCTGATAGTTTTAATATTTCTTCATTTACCTCATATTCTTCATATTTTATTCTTTTACATTATCAGGCGTCCCGTTTTCC
>JAISQR010000157.1 GCA_031274035.1 Treponema sp.
GAAACCGATAAAATGAATTTCTTTGCCGAGATAGGCATACAGGATGAAAGCCGCGGCCTTGAAATGATTGAGCTTATGGTGAAGACGGAAAAACTGGACAAGGAGCTTTGGGAAAAATATCGGGTGATAGTTTCCCAGGCTTTTTTAGATTCTCTCGGGGAAGCTTACAAACAACGGAAAAACGAAATAATCACCATGGATGCGATTCGTTCAAAATTCGTTTCCATGTATGGAAACTCCGTAAACATACATGAAAACCCAGTTTCCAAGTATGGAAACCCCGAAATTCAAAGTCATAATCCCCAAAGTAAAGTAAAGAAAAGTAAAGTAGAGAAAAGTAAAGTAAATTCGGAGGCTGCGCCTCCGGGTTTTTTCCAAAATTTCACTTTCTGGTTCAAAAAGCTGAAAAATGGCCTGTAAGGCGTTTCTTTTGCTTTTTGGGGGTAGAGCTACCTTTTTTGATTTTGCGCCCCGTATCGCTACCGATAGAGGGCTTTTTAAGGGTTTTTTTGGAGGGTCTGGCTGTCCTTTTTTGGGTTATATTTTATGAGGGATCAAGGGCTGGCGGATTACACCTGTTGCAGGGATCATAACCTTTTGAAACTGCCTCAGGAAGGTTCCAATGCTTCAGCGGCTAATTTCGCTACCAGATCGCCAGGGGAGGGATATTCTATTTCCAGTATCTTTCTCAGGTTTTTAATCTGCCGTCCTTCATAAGACATGGAAAGAATATTGTTTGCCAAAAAGGTTTTAACGGAATGGCTTATATGGCAGTAAGCATATAGATAAAGTTTATCGTTTTTAAGGGTAATTTTCTGAATTTCTATATCTCTCTCAGAGACTTTGCCATCAGACCCTTTGTATTCAATATGAAATACAGTGCCAGCAGGAATGCCCATATCTTTACGGGTTAAGTTTTTTTCAACCTTCAGCTTTTCGAGAAGACCAAGAAAAAAAGCCAGGCTGTACATATGTTTGCAGGGCAGTTTGCGTTTTTTGAAATCAGAGCAAGAGCATTTTTCAAAAGATGTTTTGAAGTCATTTCCATCCGGGTCTCTCAAAACGGCTTCAAAAGAAACAATTTTGTCATTACTGCCAATGGCTTCGGCTATCCTTTCAATTTGTTCTTCGGCGTTATGATCGACATTATCCCACAGCATCATTTATATAAATATCGACTCTTAATGGCATGGACTAAAGACAAAAAAAAGCCGCCCTTTGGCTATGGAACTTTAAGGGAGAACCATAAGCACACATTGCCCTTATTGTGGAAGAACAATGCGCCAGGGCGGCTATACCTTACGGTTTTTTCATTATCGTTTATTCTGACGATAATTGCAAGTGCTTTTGTCTGGATAAACAATATAGGCAGTTTTTTCTCCCCGAAATTCATATTATGGACTTTTATGCTCGTGTAAAACAATTGGCAAGGGAGAAAAATCACCTGTCCTTACAGGAGTTTATTATCTCCATAGGGTTGAACCATGACTCGTACTACTCCTTAAAGAGATCCGGCAACCTTCCCCGAACAGACGAATCGGTAAAAATTGCCCAAGCTTTGGGTGTTTCTGTGGAATATCTGGTTTTAGGCAAAAACCCTAGATCATCACCAATGGCTGAAGAAATGCTTAATGAAATTTCGCAATTACTCGAAAAATACCGGAAAAATACAGGCCGTCCTGTTAGCCGATTACGGGCGGAAATGGGATAATCGTCCGTAAACCGGGCCTGTTTTCCCATTCTGTAGGCAAATTTACCTTTTTTTGCATATTTCGGTAATAACTGAACCCAATTATCTTGTCGCTTCTATATTCTCGTCTATTTTTGAAGCTAAAAACCTTTCCTCTCGCTCATCTACAGCCTCGCGTATCAGAATTGCCATCATATTACTTAGGTCTCCATCAGTTTCTTCAGAAGCCAAACCTTCAATTTTGACCAATAATTTTTCGCTAATCCCGGACATCATATTTGCAAAAGTGAAATATTCCTCCAATGAAACGATCAATTCATCGTTCATGCTTCGCCTGTGCTTTATAGCGGCTGTTTCCAATTGCTCACAAATGGTTATTGGTAGCCTATAAGTAACTTTTTGAAGCCCCTCGTCTTTATTTCCTACTTTCATATCCAGATTATCGGCATTTTGCTGGTATTATGCAATTTTTTTTATATTTAAGGCAAAAACGCTTGACATGCCAGTATAATGCTGGTATTATACTGGCATAAGACTTTGAGTCCCTGCCGTCACAGGGGAAGAAAGAGCGGCTTTTTAGCCAATCCCTTGACGGAGGGTGCGGCTAAAAAGCCGTTTTTTTTGGAGGAACGATGAACGAACTGGCAAGGCAGGGGGACAAGCGCATGACCGTCAAAGAAGTGGCGGAGGCTCTGGGGGTGCATTATGACACAGTTGCTTCCCATGTAAAGCAATTGTTTCCCGAATTGGTAAGAAATGGGATTACTACTTACCTGGATGATGTACAGGTTACGGCGGTAAAGCTGGAAATTCAAAAATCCCATAACCTTCGGAATAGCCCGAAGGTGCATGATGCCAAAACCGACCTTGGAAAGAAGCTTTATACGGTTAAGGACTTGGCGGATAAATTTGGTTGTGATACACACACCATAACTAATCACGCCAACCGACTTTTCCCCGGCAAGATACAGAATGGAGTCAAAACTTATTTTGACGAAAGAGAAGTTACCCTGATTCTGGAAAGTATTAAACGTGGGCAAGAGAATCAAACAACCTTGAAAGGTAGCTTACAAGGTACGGAAACTTCGCTTACCCCGACCCTAAAAGTAGCCGAGCTTGCCGAACTCATTGAGCGGTCTCACCGTGAAATTGAGGCAATAAAAGACGCCGAAATAGAGCGGTTAAAGAGAGAAAGGGAAGCGGACGCCCCCAAAGTTGAATTCTTTGATCAGGTTGCCGATTCCAAGGACGCCCTGCAAATGCGGGATGTCGCCGGGGTATTGAACCTGTCCGGCTATGGGCGCAACACGCTTTTTGAGTTTCTGCGGAAAAAGGAAGTATTGGACAGCAGAAACATACCGTACCGGAAATTTCAGGATCAGGGTTACTTCCGGGTAATAGAGCAGAAATGGACAGACAACGAAGGCGAAACCCACATAAGCCTTAAAACGCTGGCTTACCAGCGTGGCGTTGATTTTATCAGGAAGCTGATACAGAAAGCGAAATCATGAAGGAAACCAAAGAAGCGGATCAAGGGAAATACAAGGATAAAATGCTGTCCCTCAAAGAGGCCGCCCAATACATCCGCATGGGGAAGTCAACCCTGTACCAATGCGCCAATAGCGGAAAAATCCGGTGCTATAAGCCCCCGGTGGGACAAATACTTTTCAACGTTGAAGACCTTGATGCCTGGCTGGATATGAGCGAAATACCGGCCGGCACCGTTAAGGGATAAAAAATGAGAGGAAGGAGGTCTTATGAGAAGAAGCTGACAGACTGCAAAACAGGCGGGGAATCTTGGCTACGAATCTTGGCCCCGCCAACAAAAAATTAACGGAGGGAAAAATGAGAATTTTAAGTAAAGGCTTTATTTACCGGACGGGAGTTCGGATAAAGGATTTCGGGGAGCGTGCGGGCCATGTTAAGATCTGCGGCGTTTTTATTTTCAGTCGGCTTTCCTATTGGATAACTCGTAAAGGGTTGGCCATCAAGGAATCCGTTTTCAACTGCCCTGTCTCTGAGCTTTAGGAATGGGAAAAATCTTGTATCAGTTATTCGTCAACGGAGTGCCAAAGGCCCAACCACGGCCGCGCATGACCGCCAAAGGCCATGTGTATAACCCCAGTTCTGCAGACGCATGGAAGGAAGAAGTTAGGGCCGCTTTCCTTCCATGCTTGAAGCCGACTATCACCGGGCCGGTGCGGCTCACGGTGCGCTTTTCGCTTCCCATGCCAAAGGGCATGGCAATTACGGGCATTGTCGCGCCCCATGTGAAGAAACCGGATACAGACAACCTTCTCAAGGCCGTAATGGATTCCTTGACCGCCGTGCGCGTGTGGAAGGATGACGCCCAGGTTTTTGAAACACTGGCCGGCAAATACTACACCGGGAAAAAGACCGGGGCCCAAATAACCGTTGAAACATTTTAAGGAGGAATGAATTGAAAGTCGTGCAGAATGTAAAACCAACGCTGGATGATATTCAGCCGGTTATTGATGATCGGATTGTGGAAACGGTTCATGGTATTTTCGAATCCGTCATTGAACTGAATCCACTGGATGACCTTTTTGAGGATTTGGCGAACCGCCTTATTGATGACCTGGCCGCCAATTCCCTTCTGGATTACAACCTTGAACTTTCTGATGACCAGAAAGAACAGCTTCGTAAAGCCGTGAAAAACAAGGGAACCGAAACCGTCCGGAATTACGAGGCGAATCTTAACACCGATGAACGTACCAAACTGGTGTACGGTCTTGTCAGGGAAAAGACAACGGCGATTGCCGATTCCCTTCTTTCCTCGATAGGAAAAGAAATCAACCGCGGTACAATTATCAACTGCCATGCGGTCCAGGTCAATTCAAAAAATGAGAAGTATGACGAGATACTTCTCCGCAAGTCAAAGTACAGCGGAGACATCACCGTACCCACGGACTGTATTCTTCTTTCTTCAAATTGCGTGGAACTTTTCAAATCCTCATGTCAGGAAGCCAAAGAGGAAGATACCGGGGAGGAATCGGAACCCGGCGAGGACACCGAAGAAGCCTGGGTGTAGCGGTAACCAATGGCAGGGGCTGTTTCGGCGCCCTGCTGTTGGTGATTTATTAAAACATTTTGAAAGGAATAACTGAAGGATATGAAATTTACAAAACTTTTTTGCCTTCGGAAAAACAATCTCTATATCGCATGGGACGGTAAGACCCTGGTGGAAAAACCACATGAAGGATTAAGAGCAAGTAAGACGTTAGCGGAAAGAAAATATCCCGGTTATGAAATGATCCCATTTCCAGAGGCTTATAACCAATGGTATCAAGCTCGGCATGGAGCGAAAGTATGAGCAAGCTGGAGTCGATGAGCGCC
>JAISQR010000420.1 GCA_031274035.1 Treponema sp.
TGACCGGGGCAAAGCCGTGGAATTCCAGGGCCCGGTTCATACCATTGGCTATGTCGTCCAGGGTGTCTACCAGGGTTCCGTCTAAATCAAATATGACACAGGTGAATTTCATATAAGCCTGGTGATTATTCCGTTGGATTTCGGACAATACTTCCTATTGTTCCCTTGTTATCGATGGGTATATCATCTTTTATATGAATATCCTCAAGAAATAAAAAACCAATCTCTCCAAAATTACTTAAAAACGGAATGGCTTCCCCGGTTGAATTTTCTTGTGAGGCATGAGTGATTGATAATACATCAATACTGGTCTCTTTTTCAATATGTATTGATGGTACTGCGGTTTCATTTTCCCGCCGGTGAAACTGTGTTATTTGCAGATTATTAATACGCAAATGCGTATCAACCCAAATAATCGAATAAACGTATGTCCCTTTTTTACCATAAATATCGTAACGCGGGGCTTTACCGGCATAGATGTTACTAAGGCAGATTTGATCAAAAAAGCCATAGTCATTATTGTCATAATAATACTTTGTAATACCAATGCAGTATTGATAGTATGTGCCATAAACATTGGATATATGAATACGCTGTACCATGGATTTTGCCGACAATAACCTTACCGCGCTATGGCAGTCTTGGGCAAAAATTCCATCCACGGTAATATCCTCAACAGGGCCATCCAGCAAATCGTCCGCGTTTATAGCGACCAAGTCGTCAAAACACGCTCCTTTTAAATTTGAAATAGTTCCAAATTTACAAAAACCATCGAGGTGTATACCGTCCATGTTTACCGCATTCGGGTTTCCATGGTTAAAATCAAAGATAATATCTTTAACCGTAAACTGATTAATATGGGCCATCTGAACCGCGAAGGTAACCGGATCCTTTAAGGTTATTGATTCTATTATGAAATTTTTAATACCGCAAAACCGCATTATCACCCCTAGATAAGCGTCCCCATAGTCCTTTGTATTTTTATAACTTCCGTCCTGTAACGGGTTCGACCGTTGGTTTTTATTGTTAAAATCCCATATTCCGCCGGAAATCATGATATTCCCGGCGTCTTTTTCGGCATTTTCCAGCATTATACAGTTAGACTGGTCTGCCAGCTTGATATGGGTAAATCTATCAAGAAGTAAAGAGGTATTACTGTGTATTTTTAGGCATCTTGATATGAGATATGATTTTTCAGGTGATGGAAGTTTTACTACGCGCATTCCGGAATCCAATAAAGCCTGTATAGCATCCGTATCATCGTGAATGCCGTTTCCTTTGAGTTTTTCAAACAATTCGTCAAACATGATTACCTTCCTGTTTCATTATTACGGTTTTCCCGCCCGTATTATCATCACGTCCCCAAGGCCGATTTTTTTTACGGTACGATCCGCCCACGACTTGATCCAAGGCGGGGCGAGGCCGGCGGCGAGGCCTCCCCAGGTGGCGATTTTTTCTACCTCAAAGCCGCTTTGCCTGAGCAGGGCCGAGAGGGTCTTGACCGAAAAAAGGTAGAGGTGGTCGAAAATGGCGGAACGCCAGCGCCTGCCGAAAAGCCGGGCCTGAAAGCCCGAGATGTTCGGGGTGGTTACGAAGAACCGGCCTTTTGGGGCAAGGATACGGAAAACTTCCCTGACCATGGAGGCGGGATCGTTCAGGTGTTCGATGAGGTGGGAAGCCAGAACCGCCTGAAAGCTCCCGTCCGCAAAGTGGTTTTCCTCAAGGGGCAGGGTCCTGATGTCAAGTCCCCGTTCCTTCCGGGCATAAGCGGCCTGCGGGGTGGAGATCTCAACCCCTGTGGTTTGCCAGCCTTTTTTTTGCAGGGATTCAAGGAGGGCGCCGGTGGCGCAACCTATGTCCAGGACTTTGCCGGTGTTTTCGTCATCGAAGAAACCGGCATCCCGCAGGGCCAGTTCCTGAAGGCGCAGAAACGCTGTCTCATTGGCCCGCTCGTAAGAAAGGTAATCTTCGCCGTGCCCTTCACGGTAGCGATTCCGCACCTGAGCGGGGACCGGCTGGGGGTTCATCTGTACGAGGCCGCAGCGGGTACACCGGACATAGGCGAAACCCTCACAGGAAAAATGAGGTTTGAAACGGACGCCGTCGCAGAGAACGCAGGGGAGAGACCTCTCCTCTTGGACGGAGGCGGGGGTGGACCAGGTTTTAATCAATTTGAAGCCTGAAGGTGATGCTTTGGGAATTCCTCAGGATATCCTGAACTACGATTTCCAGGGTAGCCTGCCCCCGGGTGAACCACAGATCCCCTATTTCAAAAGCCGGATGGCGGGCGTACACCTGGCGAACCGGAACCAAACCGTTCCGGGATACCATAAGCGTCCCATCCCGGGCCGAATAGGTTTCAAAGGTCAGGGCCCCGATTTCCTGACCGTTGACGGAACAGAGAATGCGGTAAGGCGCCAGGGAATTGAGCGCGGCCGGAGAAACGGCTCTGTCCGGACTGCCCGGCAAAGCGGAAGGCAGGTCCGTGGCGTGGACCGAAACGGT
>JAISQR010000181.1 GCA_031274035.1 Treponema sp.
CCTGAAGGGCGAGGTAGTTCATTTTTTCGATCCGAAAAAATCTGTCGATGGATAGGAAATTGCGGACTTTCAGTCCGAAAATACTGCGCGGTTTCATACCCCGCTATCTGCGGCAAAAAGTTAAACTTTCGCCCCAAAGGGCGGGGTATTACACCCGCGCATTCCAATAAAGGGGATAATATATGCGACGCGGTTATGTATTTTTTGCTATTACGGTAACAGGGGTACTGAATTTTCTTTCGTGCGCTACTACCGCTTCTGTTTTAGTAACAAAACCACCGGTATGGAATACCAGCAGTATCAACCGGATAGCGGTTGGTCCCTTTACCGCGGACCAAAATTCGAATTTGTCCAGACAGATTGCCCAAAGTTTAACCGAATCCGCCATTCACCTGATACAGGAAACAGGCAGATTCATCCTTATCGACTATGCCGAACTTGCCAGGCTGGAAAGATCCGGCGAGAATATTGCCGACCATGTTGACGCTATTTTTTCGGGTAGCATTACCCATGTTGAGATAAAGGACAGAACAGAATATATTGAGACCAAACGAAAGGGGCAAGTAGTTCAAGAACCGGTATACTACCGTGATGCGGAAATTGATTTCTCATATATGCTCAAGCGTACCGGCGACGGCAGCATCATTGGGCAGCGGGTAAAGCAGGGGAAGAAAACCAGTTCCAAATACAAGTCGCAAAGCGAGATTCCCTCTGAGTTTGAAATGCTGAGAAACGCGGTAGATGAGCAGATCAGATATGTCGGTCGTGATATGGCGCCTTGGCAGGTTGCCGAAAGACGGATATTTGAAGAAGATAAGATGAAAGATCCGCGCATGACGAACGCAAAGTCTATGATCAAGCAACGGAGCTTCCGATCCGCCTATACCTTATACAGCACGATTTACTCGGAGAATGCTAATTTTGCCGCCGGCTATAACGCCGCTCTCTGTACCGAGATACTGGGGAACATTGAGGAAGCGGCAGCCCTTATGCAGCAGATATGGGACGATACCGGCAATCCCAAGGCCCAAACAGAACTTGCAAGGCTGCAAGCTGTTGCTGAGTTTACAAAAGTCAACGAGGAATACGGCGGACAGACCGATACGGCTATCAACAACGCCATCAAGCAGGCTTCCAGGGAATTGCTCGAAAAGATCCCTGCCGGAAATAGAATCTCTATCGTGGGGGGAAGGGGCGCCAATCAAAATACGCTGGACTTTATTGTTGAAGAGCTTAGCACCGTTATCATCAATACAGGCGCCATAACCGTGGTAGACCGCCAACAGATAAATACCATTATTGCAGAACAGCGCTTCCAGTTATCGGGCGAAGTGAGCGATGAAACGGCCGTTTCTATAGGAAGACTAAGCGGATCGAGAATCGTTATCTCCTGTTCGATAACCGGGGCCGGTTCTCTGCGCCGCCTACGGGTCAGGACGATCAGTGTAGAAACCGCCGAGATAATCTACCAGATTTCACTGCAAATCTAGGAGTTTGTTGCGCTTCGCGCATAAAATGGTATAAATATTCATAAATATGAATATTTATACCTTACAAACTCCGAAAACATGCCGGTCTTTATTCTCCAAAAGCCTGTTCCAGATCGGCAATAATATCCTTGATATTCTCCGTGCCTATGGAAAGACGGATGGTGTTAGGCTTGATGCCCTGCTCAAGAAGTTCCGCTTCGGTGCACTGGGAATGGGTGGTAGTTGCCGGATGGATAACAAGGGACTTAACATCGGCGACATTGGCCAGTAGACTGAATATCTGTAGCTTGTCAATGAATTCGTGGGCTTCCTTTACACCGCCCTTGATCTCGAAGGTAAAGATGGAAGCGGCCCCGTTGGGGAAATACTTTCGGTAAAGCGCGTTGCTGGGATCGTCGGGCAGGCTGGGATGGTGCAGCTTCTCTACCTTGGGATGCTTTTTAAGATAATCAAGCACTTTGAGAGTGTTTTCTACATGCCGTTCCACACGCAGGGACAGGGTCTCTACCCCCTGGAGCAGGAGGAACGCGTTAAAAGGGGAAATTGCGGCGCCGGTATCGCGCAGCAGAATTGCACGGATCTTTACAACAAAGGCTGCCTTGCCAACCGCTTTGGTAAAGGAGATACCGTGGTAGCTGGGACTAGGCTGGGTAATTGAGGGGAACTTCCCGCTGGCCTCCCAGTCGAAATTGCCTGAATCCACGATGATGCCGCCCAAGGTAGTACCGTGTCCGCCCAGGAATTTGGTAGCCGATATTACCGCAATGTCCGCACCGTAATCGAAGGGGCGGATAAGGAAGGGTGTTGTAAAGGTGTCGTCAACCACAAGCGGAATCTTGAAGCTATGGGCCAGTTTAGCAATTTCTTCAATATCAATAATGTTGGAATTAGGATTACCCAGCGTCTCGATAAAAACCGCCTTGGTATTGGGCTTTATTGCCTTGGCAAATGCCTCCGCATGACTCTTTGTTCCCGGCTCTTCCGGATCCACAAAGGTAGTGGTGATTCCGTACAGAGGCAGCGTATGTGCCAGGAGGTTGTAGGTTCCGCCGTAAATGGTCTTGGCGGATACTATATGATCCCCAGCCTGGGCTAGATTAAGGAAGGTATAGGTAACCGCCGCCGCGCCCGAGGCAAGGGCCAAAGCCGCCGCGCCGTTTTCCAGTGCGGCAACCCGCTTTTCCAGCACGTCTTGGGTAGAATTGGTAAGGCGCCCATAGATATTTCCCGCGTCGCTCAGGTTGAAGCGGGCCGCGGCATGTGCGGCATTGTGAAACACATAGGATGTTGTCTGATAGATAGGTACCGCGCGGGCGTCGGTTACAGGATCGGGCTCTTCCTGTCCAACATGCAGTTGTTTAGTCTCAAAGGCCCATTTGTCAGTATTGATCTTCTTTGCCATAGTTACTCTCCTCATCAAACTTGCTTAATACTTATTAATCTTATAAGCATAGTAGGACAATATAGTAAAGAAAAAAAACTGTCAAGAGAGAACTATGAAAATGAACTACCTCGCCCTGAAGGGCGAGGTAGTTCATTTTTTCGATCCGAAAAAATCTGTCGATGGATAGGAAATTGCGGACTTTCAGTCCGAAAATACTGCGCGGTTTCATACCCCGCTATCTGCGGCAAAAA
>JAISQR010000060.1 GCA_031274035.1 Treponema sp.
CCCCGGATAACCCCGGAGACCACCGCCACCGCGCCGAATTCCCCCATGGCACGGGCGTTGGTCAGCACCACGCCGTAGAGCAGCCCCCACTTGATATTGGGAAGGGTGATCCGGAAGAAAGTCTGGAGCCCGTTGGCCCCCAGTGTCAGCGCCGCTTCCTCGTCGTCCTTGCCCATTTCTTCCATCAGGGGGATGAGTTCCCTGGCCACAAAGGGAAAGGTGACAAAGGCGGTGGCGATAACGATCCCCGGCGCCGCGAAGACGATCTTGATATTCCGCGCCGCCAGCCACGAGCCGAACCAGCCGAAGGAACCGAAAAGAAAAATAAAGAGCAGCCCCGCGATAACCGGGGAAATAGCGAAGGGAACTTCTATCAGTGTGATAAGGATGTTCTTCCCCCGGAAATTGAATTTAGTGATAACCCAGGCAAGAATAACGCCGAAGACGGTATTTACCGGCACGCAGATCAGGGCGGTAAGGAGGGTCAGGCGGATAGAGGCGAAAATATCCGGTTCGCTGAAAGCCCTGAAATACGCCGTAAACCCCGAACTCAGGGCCTGGGAAAAAATAGTAACCAGGGGAATAAAAATAAAAACCGCCAGAAACCCAAGGGCGATAAAGATGAGAACCGGTTTTATCCATCGGGGTTCCTTAACTATTTTGGGGGCGCTCAATTTTTTCTTCTCCTTTTGGCGTAGACCTGTAAAAAATTAATAAGGAGCAGGAGGAAGAAAGCGCAGACCAACATGGTTACGCCGATAGCGCTGGCCCCCCGGTAATCAAACTGCAACAATTTTTTAACGATCAGGAGGGGCACAATCTCGCTCTCGTAGGGCATGTTGCTGGATATGAAAATGATAGAACCGTATTCTCCAAGCCCCCGTGCAAAGGCCAAGGCAAAACCCGTCAGGAGAGCCGGAAAAATCGAGGGGAAAATCACCTTAAAAAAGACCTGATAGAAATTCGCCCCCAGGCTTGCGGCGGCTTCTTCCAGTTCCCTGTCCAGTTCCGCGATCACCGGCTGGGCGGTCCGCACCACAAAGGGAAGGCCGATAAAAACCAGGGCGATGACGATTCCCCCTTTGGAATAGGCTATCCCGACGCCGAATTTTTGCAAAAAGGCGCCGAGAATTCCATTGGGGGAAAAGATGTAGGACAGGGCGATGCCGGCCACCGCCGTGGGAATGGCGAAAGGCAGATCGATAAGCGCGTCGATGATCCGTTTTCCAAAAAAGGAATACCGGGCTAGGACCCAAGCGATAATAAGGCCGAAAAAAAAGTTAAAAGCGGCGGCCCAAAAAGTCGATACAAAGGAAATCTTAAAGGCCGCAAGCACCCGTTCATTGAAGATCAGTTCACAAAAATCCTTAAAGGACAACTGGGCCGCATAGAGAATCAGCGCACTTAAGGGAATGAAAATAAGCAGCGACATATAGGTGATGGATAATCCCAGGGTCAATCCGAACCCCGGCAGTTTGGTCCCGCGTCTTTTCATTCCCATATTGCCGCCTACCTCTTTTTTAGTTCATCGATGATCTGATCAAATACACCGCCGTCCCCGAAGTGATAGGGCTGGGCCGTTGCCCACCCGCCGAAAACTTCGTCGATAGTGATGAGTTTCAGGCTGGGAAACTGATCGGTAAATTCCTTCACCACATCGGGGTCACGGGGGCGGTAATAGTGTTTCCCCGCAAGCCGCTGGCCCTCCTTGGAATAGAGGTATTTAAGATAGTCCTGGGCGATCTGCTCGGTTCCCTTTTTTTTGACCACCGTATCCACCCAGGCTACGGCGGGTTCCGCCAGAATGCTCAGACTGGGAACAACGATGTCGAATTTCCCCGGCCCCAATTCGTTGATCGAGAGGAAGGCCTCGTTCTCCCAGGCCAAAAGCACGTCCCCCAGCCCCCGCTGGACGAAGGTATTGGTGGAACCCCGTGCGCCGGAATCCAGAACCGGCACATTGTTGAAAAGCTGTTTGACAAATTCCCTGGCCCGCGCTTCGCTGCCGTATTTTTCCAGGGCGAAGGCCCAGGCCGCAAGGTAGTTCCACCGGGCGCCCCCCGAAGTTTTGGGGTCCGGGGTGATGATCGCCACATCGCTCTTGACAAGGTCGTCCCAGTCCCTGATGTTTTTGGGATTCCCCGCCCGCACAAGGAATACGATGGTGGACGTATAGGGGGCGCTGTTCTGCGGGAGCCTGGACTGCCAGGCGGCGTCCAAGGCATGGGATTTGACCGCGATTTCATCGATGTCGTAGGCCAGCGCCAGGGTAACCACATCCGCCTCCAGGCCCTCTATGACGCTCCGGGCCTGCCCGCCTGAACCGCCGTGGGACTGCCGGATGGTTACCGTGTTACCGGTCTGCTGCCGGTAATATGCCGCGAAGACTTCGTTAAATTCCCGGTACAGTTCCCGGGTTGGATCATACGAAACATTGAGTAATTCTACGGCCCTGCCTTGGGCCGCGGCTCCCGTGGAACCGGAATTATCCGTCCTTCCGGCGGCAAAAAGGCCGGAAGCCGCCAGCAAAAAAATCGAAACCGCCGCAAGGCGCTTCCCTAACCTTGAAAGGTTTCTACGGTGTTTGTTCATCTTTAATAAGACTCCTTTTATCTTTATCTACTTAAAGAATCGTAGACCCTTGTCCGCGCGCTGAAAAGGTTCCGCAATTCCTAGTATTACGATGAAATTAGTATTATTAAAACGGCATTTTGTGTCAAGAGGGATTTAGGAAAAAAAATGAAAAAAGCGCCCCGCACAACACCATATGGTCCTCCGATCCCTCCATCGGCAGACTTATTTGGGTAAGATTATTTATGAGGCAACGCGCACAGTAGCAAAATGTTTTTATTTTCTGTATACTATTCTCCACTAATAGAATGAGAGGAGGCCCTATGGCCAGGAGAGGGAAGGTAGAGATAGAGAGGGAACTGTGTAAGGGTTGTTATTTGTGCATACGCGCCTGTCCTATAAAGGTTTTGGAATTGGATACCGTGCCTAATTCAACGGGAACCTACCCTTCAAAGCCGGTTCACGCTGAAAAGTGTATTGCCTGCGGAAACTGTTATGAGGTATGTCCGGATGTATGCATCACCATATATGAGTTGGAGGAGGCTATATGAGCGGGACAAACGGCGAAAAGGTTTTAATGAAGGGGAACGATGCTATTGCCGAGGCTGCGGTGCGGGCGGGCTGTACGGCTTATTTCGGTTATCCTATTACCCCGCAGAATGAAATTATCGCATATATGGCAAAACGGATGTTGGATGCAGGCAGGACCTTTATCCAGGCGGAAAGCGAAGTTGCTGCGATCAACATGGTATTCGGCGCCTCCGCCGCCGGTGCACGGGCCATGACCAGTTCGTCCAGCCCGGGCATCAGTCTTAAACAGGAGGGAATTTCATACGCGGCGGGAGCGGATATTCCCTTGGTGGTGGCGAATGTAGTGCGCGGCGGACCGGGCCTTGGTTCCATAGCCCCCAGTCAGAGCGACTATTTCCAGTCAACCCGCGGCGGCGGCCACGGCGATTACTACTGTATAGTCTTGGCTCCCAAGAGCGTTCAGGAATGTGCCGACCTTACGTTCCTTGCCTTTGATTTGGCGGATCAGTACCGAATGCCGGTTATCCTGCTGGCGGACGGCATGATAGGCCAGATGATGGAAGGCATTGTCCTGCCGCCGGAACGGTTGCTTGCGGAACTGCCCAGGCGGGATTGGACGGTAGGCTGTATGGCGGGAACAGGCCGGGACTCACGGCATATCACCTCAATCAACCTTGTACCGGAACAGCTTGAGGCAAAGACCAGGGCGCGTTTTGTCCGCTACGATGAGATAAAGGCGAAGGAAACCCGTTACGAATACTCCGGCGGGGCGGATGCGGACCTTACCCTGGCTGCCTACGGTACTTCGGCGCGGGTGGCTCTGGGCGCGAAGAAACTAGCGGAAAAGGAGGGGATCAAGCTGGCCTTATTCCGGCCTATCACCTTGTGGCCCTTCCCCAGTGAGGCCCTCGCAAAAATTGCATCCAACGGTAAGCCCATCCTTACCGTGGAGATGAGCCTGGGGCAGATGGTTGAGGATGTAAAACTTAGCGTACTTGGCAAGGCGCCGATACATCTGCTGGGACACTCCGGCGGCGTAATCCCTACCGAAGAAGAAGTCTTTGCGGAAGCCAAGCGTATTTTGGCAGCCAGTAACACGTAGCGAATTTTTTGCATCCTGCAAAAAATTGTAACTACTCAGGACTAATGCGGGGATAGCGTCGCCACTACCGTGTTAAAAGCACTTGAGAACAAGAAGAATATATGAAATATCACATATACCTGAGTAGTTGCAAAAAATTCCAGGTTTTAGTTTTACGGAACAGGAGAAATATTATGAAGAAACTTTACGGGCGCCCCGAGAGCCTCTACAATGTGCCTACAAAATATTGCGGCGGCTGCGGTCATGGGGTGATACACCGGATCATTACCGGGCTTATTGATGAAATGGGCCTGCGGGAAAAGGCGGTAATAACCAATCCTGTGGGCTGTGCTATCTGGGCTGACCTCTACTTTGACTTTGACTCGGTGCAGCCCGCACACGGCAGGACGCCGGCGGCGGCTACCGGAATCAAACGTGTCCTGAAAGACCACTTGGTGATCTGTTATCAGGGGGATGGCGACATGGCCGCTATCGGTACGGCGGAGATGATACATGCGGCAAACAGGGGGGAAAAGTTTACGACTATTTTTGTAAATAACGCTATCTACGGTATGACCGGCGGCCAGATGGCCCCCACTACGCTGGTAGGCCAGAAAGCTGCGACCGCTCCCGGCGGCCGCGATCCTGTGGAGGCCGGCATGGGCTACCCTATTCGCGTCTCTGAGCTTCTTGCAACCCTGGAAGGAACCCGCTATATAGCGCGCGGCGCGGTGAACAGCCCCGCCAATGTCCGTAAAACCAGGCAGTATATCAAGAAAGCCCTAAATGCTCAGATACAGGGTGTGGGTTTTACTATGGTGGAAGTGCTTTCACCATGCCCGACCAACTGGAGTATGGACCCCATTCAGTCAGTAGAATGGCTTGAAAAGAATATGATCCCGATATTCCCCTTGGGTGAGATTAAAAATACCCTGGAGGCGGTAAAATGATAGAAAAATCTTTATTCGCCGGTTTTGGCGGCCAGGGGATCATCTCCCTGGGGCAGATATGGGTGTATTGCGCCATGAAGGAAGGCAAGAATGTTACTTTTTTCCCCTTTACGGCGCCGAAAAACGCGGCGGTATAGCCCGTGCAGGGGTTATAATTTCCGATGAGGAAATCGCAAGCCCGCTTGTTACTACCCCCGATTCTGTGCTGGTGATGAACCCTGATTCGCTCCCGCTCTGTGAGGGTATACTCAAACAGGACGGCCTTATGCTTATCAATGAATCTCTGGTTAAGGAGGATCCCAAACGCAGCGATCTTAATGTGGTTAAAATTAAGGCCCACGATATAGCGGAAAAGATAGGCAATGCGCGTATAGCCAATATGGTTGCCCTGGGCGCAATGGCAAAACTGACAGGAGCGCTTGCAATCACCGATATTGAAGGCATATTAAAGAAATTTTTCAGCCCTGATAAACACAAGTTCGTCCCCTTGAATGTAGAAGCAATTCAAGCAGGCTACACGGCCGTATAGCTTTTGAGGCGGCTGACGAACCAGGAGTTTATAGGGCTTTACTCATTATCTCGTATAGATTTGCAATTTAATTACAAATCTATACGACCAAATCAAATCTGAAGCGCAAAAAATAGAGGAATATAAAAGGTATCGCCAAATCCGGTAGAATACACTACAGCCGGAATAGTAGACGTAGACGCAATTCAGCCCTTCTCTTTCACGGTTATTCGTGCAGGGGGAAACAGCAGGTTAAGGATAATCCCAACAACAGTAGCTAGGGCTACTCCGGCAAGTTCAAACTGAATATCCTTGGTAATGTTGAACGCAAGACGCCCGCCGCCTATACCGATAACGAAGATCACTGATGATATGGTAAGATTACGTTTATCCTTATAATCAACACCGCTTTCCACAATGGTACGCAAACCACTGGAAGCGATTATCCCAAAAAGAAGCATAGAGATACCTCCCAGCACCGGTGTAGGAATGGTCTGAATAAGGGCGCTGAATTTTCTAAGAAACGAAAGGAACACCGCGATGATAGCCGCACCGCCTATCACCCAGACTGAATAAACCTTGGTTACAGCCATGACACCGATATTTTCCCCGTAAGTGGTATTGGGAGGGCCTCCCCAAAATGCGGCCCAGGCAGTTGCAATGCCGTCCCCTGCAAGGGTTCTGTGCAGACCGGGGTTTTTGTAAAAATCCTGTCCTACAACTTTACTTGTTACCAAGGTATCCCCCAGGTGCTCGCAGATAGTAGCCAGAGAAACGATAATAAACGTCAGAACCGGAACCAGGCTGAACCGCGGCACTTGAAAACGCGGTAGTCCAAACCAGGGAGCATCCTTTACTATTTGAAAATTAATTATATGATAGGCAGGGTAAAAAAATCCCATAATAAGGGTAAAAAGATAACCTGCCGTAAGGCCGATCAGAATGGGGATAGTGCTGAAAAATCCTTTTAGAAAGATATTTGCCGCCACCGTTACCCCCAGTGTTACCAGGGCGATGGAAAGCATCACCAGGCTATATTCGCTCGAACCATCCGGCAATCTTCTGTTCATGGCCATATCCATAGCGGTTGGCGCAAGATTAAGGCCGATTACTACAATAACCGATCCGATAACGACCGGCGGCATGGCTTTGTCCAGCCAGCCGGTTCCTGCAAAGCGGATAATAAGACCCACCAGACAGTAGAAGATACCTGCCGCAACAGCACCGCCCAGCGCCCAGGAAATATCACCGTAGGCCCTTGAAATGCTGATCAATGCAGGAATAAATGCAAACGATGAACCCAAAAAAGCGGGCACCTTTGCGCCCGTCAATACAATATAGATAAGAGTACCTGTTCCCGCGGTAAAAAGTGCATTGGCCGGGTCCATGTGTACCTGTATAGGTACAAGGATGGTAGCGCCGAACATTGCGAATACATGCTGGATACTTAGGGGAATCCAGCGTCCCAGGGAAGGCCTGTCCCTGGGAGCTAAATAATCATGATGAGCCATAAAAACCTCCGGTACATCAACAACTATAAATCGGCATTACCGGCAGCCTGTCGCGCTTGCGCCTAAAACTGCATCCGGGCCGGTTCATTTGCTAAAAGCCTTATCTGCCTGGAGAGTAAACCACATAAAAATGGCCCCCGCACGGTTGGAAAAAGACTGACTTATACGTTCTTCAAGACCGGGGAGTGAAAAAGACTTTGCCATAGAAGCGGCATATATTAGTAAAGAGTCTCCGGCGTCGAAAACAGCCACAAGAGAACGCAGATTGTTCCTTCCTACCGCCGGAATTATGCCGGCGTTTAGGCCGGTAAGATTCTGCTGGACAAAAACAAGACATCCATCTTGGGCAAAGTAATCGTAACGGTAGATATTATCTCCAAAGGTAAGATCTTTCTGACGGGCATAGATCGTTAATTCCGCCGGAGGAACAGGGTATACCGGATCGCCCAACGTCTTTTTCTTATCGGGTCCGTCTATTACTGAAGAAAATTCATAAAAGGTACGCATGGTTTTACGGCTGGCAGAGTAGTATTGTATCCCTGAAAGGGTACTTAGGGCCAGCGTCGCATTGTAGAGGTTAGCGCGTTCTATTTCCGTCCAGGCAGACTCTTCAGCGTCGTAAGGCTTTTTATACAGATAAAGGCTTTCGACAATAATATTAGGGTTCAAATCCTCCTGTATACCGGCGATCCGCCGCTGCAAAAAATCACTTTTAGGAACAAGTTTTGGCTGCGGTTTTTTAAACTGCGCTTCGCTGACCGTTGATCCGTTTAAAAGCTGTCCAATATTGCCGGGGGTAGTCAATTCCTCAAGCGAAGCAGAAAATAAACTCTGCCCGCTAAAGGCAAGCAGAAATAACAACAGCGTTTTTATTTTCATAAGCGCTTCTCTTTATTATCGCAGGCCGCGATAGTATACTCTGACCCGTTTATATAGACCTTCCCCTTCACTCTTCGTTTCTATATCGGCAATATCATTCAGAGTGGTATGTATCAGGCGGCGGTCAAAGGGATTCATTGGTTCAAGCAGGATAGAACTCCGGTTTTCCCGGACCCGATCCGCAACCGTATAGGCAAGACGCACCAGCGATTCCTCGCGGCGTATGCGGTAATTTTCGCTATCCAGAATGATGCGTATATCCTCCCGGCCCTGCCTTCCGGCATAGATGTTAGCCAGAAGCTGAATAGCATCAAGGTTCTTGCCTTTTTTGCCAATTAATATTGAAGAAAATTCCGAATCTATCTTAAAGCCTATCTTGTATTCTTCCCTGAAAAGCACAGAAGCTTTTCCGCCATAGCCCATACGTTCAATAAGCCCTTCCACAAAATCGATCATATTCTGCTCAAATTCGTTTTTAGCTTCGGGCTCGCCGAAAATTGCCTGGCTGTACCGTCCGCCCTCAATTTCGTCTTCCTCCTCCCGCGAAACAGAGGATTTTATCAATCTACTCTCATCAGGTCTGTTTGTATGTACCTTAATCCTGACATACCCTTTTTTAAATAAACCTTGACGTTGGGTTTCCATGATTTCTACATCAAAGTCATCCTTTTCAAGACCCAATTCAAGGGCAGCCTTATCAATGGCCTCTTTTTCTGTCCGGCCTTCAAATTCATATTCCATAATCAGCTCCTCTATAGCTTGCGTTTAGCACGCTATCTTTTCTTTTTTTTCCTGGGAATTAACCGTTCATTCGATTTCGCCAGTACCGGTTCGGAATTAGACATAGCAGCCCGTTTAGGCGCAAGATATCTGTTAATAATCACCTGCTGAACCAGCGTAAGCATGTTGGACATTATCCAGTATATGAGCAAACCGGAAGGTACATCGTACAGGATGAAAAAGAACACAATAGGCATAGCGAACATCATCAGCTTCATCTGCGAATTGCCCTGTTGATCCGGCGTTTGTGTTACCTTGCCGTAGAGCAGTTGAGATCCGACATAGATAAAAGGCAGAAGCCGTATATCGCTCCACCCCAGGATCGGCAATTGTGTAGGTGAAAAGTTAAAAATCGACTCCGGCAGGGACAGGTCAGGAATCCAGACTGGAATAAACATAGCCCCGCGCAGGTCAAAATGATTATTAAAGAGATTATACATAGCCAGGAAGATAGGAATTTGAAGAAGCATGGGGAGGCAACCGGCAAGGGGGTTGAATCCTTCTCTTTTATAGAATGCCGCCATTTCGATATTCATCTTCTGCGGATTATCCTTGTATTTTTCCTGGATTTCCTTTATTCGCGGTTGAAGGGCCTGCATGCGCAGAGTCCCCTCCGAGCTTTTCTTGGTGAGGGGAAAGAAGAGTACCTTTACAAAAATAGTAAGCAGGATAATTGCTATCCCGTAATTGGGAACCATACGGTGGAAAAGCATTAATAACCACTTCAAGGCTGTTTCTAGGGGGCTGAGGAATCCCTTTGAATTGGCTACCTCGATAAGCTGTAATCCTTCCAACTTATAAAGATTATCACCGTTATTGTATTTAGCCAGCACTTCCTGATTTTTTGGGCCAAGATAAAAACGGTATGTATCGGTAATGCGGGATGTGTTTACCGCAGGCCGGATAAAATAGAGGCGGGAGGCACTGGGTATACCCCGTTCCGGCCGGGCGGAAAAGGCAACATCATACTGGCTGGCATAGGGAATACCTATAAGGGTAAAGTATTTTCCTGCAATGGATGCCCATGAAGGCATAGTATTGAGAATGGTAGGGGCCGATTCGCTGGTCTTTTCCTGTTTCCACTTACCTTTGGTGTAGCTGTAGTAGAAACGGTAATCGTTACGTTGATCCAATTTCGTGAATTTGGGGCCTATCTGCGGACCGGAAGAGAGGCTGTAGGCCGCACCGTCAAAGTTAAACGAAGATACCGATTGGCCGCCGTTTATATCTATGTCCAGTTGGAACATATATTCTTTGGGCATAAACTCGTAACGTTTACTTACGGTAAACCAGTTCTCCCCGCCGGAAGCAAGGGGAAAGTCCCGTGTGAATTCAACTATATAGGGAGACGGCCTTTTTACATTAAAGAACGCAGTAACCGGCTCTGCGCTGGTATTACCAAAGGCAAGGCTAAAGGCATGGACATTGCTGTCGGGAAAAACCATGTCTACCAGTTCTTCCTTATCCTTATGGTGCTTTAGCTTGTACGAAAGAATATCACCGCCTGCATTGGTCAGAGTAACAATGATATCATCAGTTTCTATAATGATATGCTCTTCCCGCTGCGGCCCGCCCTCAAGGAGCGCATTATCCAGCATGCCGGTAACCGGCCTAGGGCTGTCTACCACGCCGGTTGCAGGAGCAGAACCGCCTGGAATTGGTAAAGCCCCCGGCGTCTCGGCCCCTGCCGGACCGCTTTGTGCCGTTTGCGGAACAGGCTGCTGGGGCGGGAAAAAGATGCCCTGTATTACATAATAAACTGATATAACCACGACCGATAATACTACGGCCAACAATGTTCGCTTTTCCATGAAACTCCTCGAATGGTTTTTTATTCTTATAGATAAAATACAAACCATTGCAGGAGAAAATCGAATTACCTGTACAATTTTCTCCCATTAAAATTAGGGAACAGGATCATAACCACCGGGATGGAAAGGATGACAACGCAAGATACGCTTTACTGCTAAAAAAAGGCCCCTAAACACACCATATTTCTGAACCGCTTCATAGGCATAAGCCGAACAGCTAGGCGTATACCGGCAGCAAACCGGCAGATAGGGCGAAACCGCCTTCTGATAACAACGAATTAAAAAAAGAATAATATTCCGAAAAAACGTCATTATACATCTCTGTAAAGATATGCCCTGTTAAATAAAATAGTTACTTGTTCCATACGGGCGCTCAAAGCATCCTTCCCGGGATACACCAATAAAACTAAATCAAACCCCGTTTTTAGACGGTTCCGGTTAAACCGGTATGCCTCGCGCCCCAGCCGCCTGGCGCGATTCCGCTGTACCGCATTTCCGAATTTTCGGGAAAAAGCAAAGGCGATACGGTTATAGTTCAAACCATTCCTTAATATAAACAACTTCGCACCGGAACAGGAAACAACTTTTCCTTCTTTAAAAACCTTTCCTATCGCATTCCTTTTCTTGAGACGCTCTTCCCGCTTAAACTGGTATAACGATTGTCTTTCCCCCGCATTTATCCTTCTCCGGAGTAAAAAAATAATCTCCGGCGCTAACCCGTCAATAAACACTCCAAAAACACGGCCTGTTTTAAAACCTCTTAGTAGGGCTTTTTCTCGTCAGAAACAGTCAGTTTTATGCGGCCCTTCGCCCGGCGGCGCTTTAACACCAGTCGCCCCCCTCGAGTTTTCATACGGGCACGGAAACCGAATTTCCGATTCCTCTTTACCTTACTGGGCTGGTATGTTCGTTTCATAGGATCTCCTTAGCCGGATTACGGCAATTTATATATAAAAGGTTCATTAGTTCAGATTAAGTAGATGATAGTATAATTTAATGGGTAAAAATGATCAAGTATAAAAAAACATATTAGGCTTACTCAGAGGGCCTTTAATACAGAACCAAGCCCCCCGTCCTCATCCGCCGCCATACCTTCTCCGCGTCAACGCTTCCCAACAGGGCTTCCATTTCCGCATAAAAGGCTAGGGCTCTCATGCCTAGGGGCAGGGCGGCCTTTTCCAAAAGTTCCCCCGTCTTTTCGGCCTTACTCTGAGGTATTTCAACAAGAATATCGCTCAGCCTGTACCGCCAAAACAAGACCGTCCTGCCCGGCCTTACGGCTCTAACCCAGGGTCTGGACCCAAGAAATACAGCCCTATATTCGCGATGCGCCGTACCGTTCTGTTCCGGTTTAAGCGGAATTGCCCTGCGGCCCCTATCGCGGCTGCGGGCATACTCATCCAGCAGGGTCCGTACCAGATAAGGCCCAACCGAGGGGCGTCCGGTCTTGAATGGGAATGCCGCATACACAGGCGATGCGGTATCGCCTGCCATCCATAGGGCAAGAAGCTGGTCAAGTCCTTCGGTATAGCGGTCCGTCCGTTCCCCGCCCTTAATGTAAAGGTCGTTGAGGGCGAACAGCTTGCCCGTGCGTCGAGCCGGCGGAACCGCGGCACGATTTTCCGCCTTTAACGCGGGATGCAGGCCGTTCTGCCATTCGGTATAGACGCGGGAATGGCGGGTAAGCACAAACTTATGCCAAAAGGCCGAATCGAGTAAACCCGCCTCAAAAAGCTGCCTCAGTATTTCCGCCGAATCTATAATCTCCTGCTCATCCTCATCCCAATACCCGTAGATAAGATATGCGTGAGTCAATATGCCCGCTTCCTTAAAGGCGGCGCAGGCATTTACCACTTCCCGCAGCCCTATCCCCTTGCCTATCCGTTTAAAACCCTGTTCGGAGGCAACTTCTATTCCGGCGGAAATTCCAGCCAATCCGCCTGCTGCCAGCAGGGCTGCAACATCGCCTGTAAAGGTCTTTTCAAAACGGATGTTGCCCCAGAAGACAAGCGGCAGGCTTTTATTCCCGCCGGGGCTGTGCATTAGGCCGCGGTTTAGTTCGGCAAAATGGATAAGGGAAGCGGGCGGTGCGGCTTCATCAACCAGATGAACCGCCCGTATCCCCGCGGCGGCGGATTGCAGAAGAAGATGCCTGAACAAAGGCTCAACATTCACCGGCGTGTAGCCCTTGATGTAGTCAAGATTCACGTCGCAGAAAGCGCAGTTATGCCAGTAACAACCATACGCAAGGTAAGCCTTAATCCAATGCCCGTCTGACCAGAGCCGGTGCATAGGGTTTGTACCGTCAACAGGGTAAAGGTAACGGGAAAAATCAACACCGCGGTAATCAGGAAACACGGTTTTTACCGCCTGACGGTCTATCTCTTCATAGCGGGCAACTCTATCGGGCGGTATGCCTGCTGCTGCGGCAACAGCGGGGTCCCTGACTATCCTGCCGTTCCGCCTGCACCGATAAATGGTACGGTAAAGGACTGTGTCCGCATCATCTTTTCTTTCTGCATGTTCCAGTATGGCGCAGAGGGAACCATAACCGCGGTCAAAAGAAAGGTAATCAATATAATCAAAAAAATCCTCCGTTTCAATAAAGCGAAGTTCGGTGTTTACATACCCCCCGCCTGCTATGGTAATGCAGCAGCCGCCGGTAAAATACGCCCTGGCGGACTCCGCGCAGGAAAGAGCGGCGGTAAGGCAGCCGGGGAAGGGTATGCTCAAACCCAGTATAAGGGTATCCTTTCCATCCATTTTCCGGCTCAGGCTGTTCCATTCATCATTTAAAAACGGAAGATAGAAATTGCGGAGTATATACCCTCCAAGGCCCTTTTTAACAATTTCAAAATCGCGGAAGCCTGTTCCGCAGTCTTCCTGAATATCGGGCAGGTAACGGATCAAGGCAAAACCCGGATCAAGACAAACTGCGATAAAATCGGCAAGATCGGCAAGTACCTTGCCGGCCAAAAGCGGGGCGTCCTCCGGGCTGGGACTACAGTTGGACGCAAGATATGCGTCAACACGGGGGCCGCCGGGAAGGGCGCCGTTTGCCAGCGTGAGGAAGTGCCCCCATTCGCGATTCCGCCCTCTAAGGAACGCAGTAAGCGGTTCTACACAGTAAAGCCAGCGATCCCGTTCCGACAGAAAACGTTCTACAATGCGGCAAATCTCCCTGTTATCAAATTGGGGCCGGTACATGCCGTCGGCAAACGCTCCATCCTGCCCTTTACGGCCTGCTCCCTGCCGGTACACCGATTCGGCATCGGCAAATATCCGTTTAAGGCCGTCCCTGCAAAAAATACGCTGGAAAAGATCAATGGAATGGTCCTTCACGCAGACGCTAAACCCCTGTTTTTCCAGGAAAGAGCGAAGATAGTAAAGGCTTGGATAGGGTGAATTAAGCTGGATAAGCGGCGGCTGGACAAGGCAGATAAGGCTTTTTTCCGCAAAACCTCCTGCCGGCTGCCCCGGAATGCTCGTCATTTTACCCCCGGCTTTAACTCGAACGCGGGGCAATGCTGTCCGGTATTCTTGAACACTTCGACCGACGGCATACCCCGGCAGAGAAAGCCGAACACGGTGCAGCCGTGGGGAAACTCCGGCCTCCAGGTTATCTTAAAAAATTTGCATTTTAGGCAATCCGGCGCCCGTGCCGACTCATATGGGCTTGCTGTATCTTTCATAACATTACTCATTTTACGCAGGAAAAAGAATACCGGCAACAGGGCCGCCGCCGCAATTTTACTTTTAGCCGCCTCTGGCATGAGCGGTAACAAAAAGCAGAAAATCTTCCCAGGTTTGAAACTCAAAAGCCCGGAAGAAGGTGCGCAGGGCCTTATAGAATTCCTCCCGCCGCCCGAAATACGAGCGGGCATTTATAAAGTCTTCATCGCACAGTATCATCAGGCCATGCACCAGAAACGCCGGAAGGTTCAAAACGCAATAGACCCCGCCGGCGTGGTTTCCGCCGGTCTTTCGACCATGTTTCCATGGTCCGCCTGAACCGCTTCTCAAGCCGTTCTTCGTTGAAATCCGCATCGGCAAACCCGCACCTTCTTGTTAAAGGTATCCCCTCCTGCCATTTTTCCCGAGTATAGGCTTTTGGAGTTATTGTATCATGATTTGAGAAAGTTATGGGTCAAGTTTAGCCCCTTAGCGGGGAGTTATGCGGTTACAGTCGTCCGCGGCTATCCGGTCATTGGTTATTCCCAGCCGTTTTATCCGTTTTTTCAGTTTCAACGCCGTTTTCAGGTCTCGTTTCTCCCACACAGCGAACCTCCGGTTCGGCGAACCAGAAGTTCCAGGCCGCTATTTCCCCGGTATCACGGTGATAGGCGTAAATAAGCCTTACTTTGTTCTGTTTTTTATCTACATATATCCAGTATGACCGCCTGGAAATAGACGAATTCTGGTTTTGCTTCGGTTTTATCTTATATTTTGTTGATTTGAACACTTGTAAGACCGCAGCAATGCTTACTTTCAGTACCGCACTGATGTCTCGAAAATTATGCTGTCCACCGCGCCCTTTCCTCAACTTCGTCCAATAATGCGTAAATTTCAGAAAGGCGCCCCCTTCCCTTTACGGTCGTTGGCTGGTCTTTTCCGGGTGTATGCTTAGTCCGTACTTCGCAAATCGAATGCCTCTACCTTCATTATCCCGGTCGGACGCTTCCTTCTTTTCACACCCGATGCTTGCGTCTTCCATATGCCGCACTAAGGACTTCCTTTTCAGCAGCGCTGGTAGGCTGCTCTCTTTTTCGTGTTATTCCCCCGGTTCCCTTACAATCGCCCCTATCAATTTGCTGCCATAAACTTGTCCAGGGCTGCCATATCCAAGGTCGCAAAGTAGTCCTGGACGGTTTCGCTGCGGCGTACCGGCAGCATTGAACCGTCCGTGCGCAGCAGCAGTTCACCGCAGCGCAGCTTGCCGTTGTAGTTAAAGCCCATAGCCCTGCCGTGTGCGCCTGCGTCGTGGACTACCACAAAGTCGCCGGGGACAATTTTAGGCAGCAAACGCTGGACGGCAAACTTGTCGTTGTTCTCGCAGAGGCTGCCCACTACATCGTAGGTTTCGTCAGCCGGAGCGGTTTCCTTGCCGGGGATACTAATGTGGTGGTAGGCCCCGTAAAGGGCCGGCCGCATGAGGTCTGCCATGCAAGAATCGAGGCCGATGTATTCACGGTAGATGCTCTTGGTATGGACGGCACGGGCGACAAGCCAGCCGTAGGGCCCGGTGATAACCCGCCCCCATTCCGTGCGTATGCCCAGGGGATCAAGTCCGGCGGGAACAATGACAGCATTGTAAACCTGCATGATGCCTGCTGCAAGTTTGCTGTAATCGACCGCCTCCTGTTCGGGACGGTAGGGAATGCCCACTCCGCCGCCCAGGTTGACAAATTCAAGACGTACTCCGGTCCTGTTTTTTATCTCAACGGCAAACTCAAAGAGGATGCGGGCGGTTTCAATATGGTAGTCCATATTGAGTTCGTTGGAGGCTACCATTGTATGCAGTGCGAAACGTTTGACGCCTTTTTCTTTAAGAAGGCGGAAACCTTCGACTATCTGTTCTCTGGTAAAGCCGTACTTGGCTTCCTCCGGTTTACCGATTATAGCATTGCCGCCTTTAAGGGGGCCTGGGTTGTAGCGGCAGGAAATAAGCTCAGGAAGGCCCACGTTTTTTTCAAGAAATTCTATGTGGGTAAAGTCATCCAAATTGATGACGGCCCCCATGTCCCTGGCCGCCTTGAATTCCCTTGCCGGGGTTTCGTTGGATGTAAACATCATCTTTTCACCCTTGATCCCTGCCATATCCGCAAGGAGCAGTTCCGGGTAGCTAGAACAGTCCGCTCCAAAGCCCTCGTCTGCGAGTATCTTAAGGATAAAGGGATTAGGCAGGGCTTTAACAGCAAAGTGTTCAATAAAACCTGGGAAGACGGAAAAGGCGCTCTTGACAGCCTGTGCGTTCTTCCGTATGGCAGCCTCGTCGTAAACATAAAACGGTGTCGGGTAGGTTTTTGCAAGCTCTTCAAGTTGGGTCTTGCTTAGGGGAAAATTTTTTGCCGGCATAGTATCTCCTTAATAGTGTATGATGTATGGTTTTAGAGGTAGCCCTTTGCCTTTAAAAGTTCGGCATTGAGTATACCGCCGCCCGCCGCCCCTCTGACGGTATTGTGGGAAAGACCGGTAAACCGGATATCAAAGACATTGCAGGCGCGTATGCGGCCTATGCTGACGGCCATTGCCTTGTCCGCATCGCGGTCTTTCCGGGGCTGGGGTCTATCCGGTTCTTCCCGTATGATGATAGGCTGTTTCGGCGCCGTGGGTAAGTCTAATTCCTGGGGAATGCTCCTGAACTCGGTCCATATCCGCTTGATCTCTTCCAATGATGGTTTTTTTGCACCGAATTCCAGACTGACACAAGCGGTATGTCCGTCTGTTACCGGTACGCGGTTGCAGTGGGCGCTTATCCTGGGCAGTTCTGTATTCTTAATGATGCCGTCTTCGATTATACCGAATATTTTGAGCGGCTCCTGCTCGGACTTTTCCTCTTCGCCGCCTATATAGGGAACAATATTGTCTATCATATCGAGGCTCGGTACACCCGGATAGCCTGCGCCGGAAACGGCCTGCATCGTACTTACGATAATCCGCCTTATCTCGTAGCCCTTCTGTATAAGCGCCCAAAGCGGCGTAGTGTAGCTCTGTATCGAACAGTTAGGCTTTACCACGATAAAACCGCGTTCCCAGCCCCGTGCTTTCTTCTGCAAAGGGATAATGTCCGTATGGTGGGGGTTTACCTCGGCAATGAGTACCGGCACATCTTTAGTCCAGCGGTGTGCCGATGCGTTACTTATAACTGGTATCCCCGCAGCAGCGTAGCTGTCTTCCATGGAGCGGATCTCGTCTTTGCCCATCTCCAGGGCGGAAAATACAAAGGAAAGTCGTCCCGCCTTTGCCGCAGCTATGGCGCGGTCCGTATCGTTGGCATCCTCTATGACAAGTTCGCCGACTGAAGGCCGCCAGCCTTTTGCAAGCTGCCAACGGCCTGCAACACCGTCCTTGTATTTTTTCCCCGCACTGCGCGGGGAAGCGGCAACATAGTTCACCTCAAACCAGGGGTGGTTATTGAGCAGCGCTATATAGTGCTGTCCTACCATGCCGGTAGCGCCAAGGATACCTACAGGAATCTTAGTCATTTATGCTTACTCCTTCAAATACATACAGGATAGCAACGAGAGATGATTTTTTGTACTCTGTATGCTTCACGTATCTTTTTGCCGTATTTATGCCGCATTTGCGCTTACTCCCTTATCCTAACATGTGATCGCTAGCAGCCTGTTGCACTTGTGGATTTTATGCGCGAAGCGCAACAAACTCCTAGCTGTTTCATTGCCGTTCTAAGGGGAGGCTCATTCTTTGGATCGAGCTTCCCCAGCGGCAGCCTTACCGGGCCGCCGGGAAGACCAGCCCAGGTCATAGCGGTTTTAATCGGAATAGGATTGGTTTCGATAAACGCGGCTTTAATAAGCGGCAGCAGTTTGTAATGCAGCCGCCTTGCATCCTCAAAATTACCGGAAAGGCCGGCCTTTACCAGCGCCGTAACCTTGTCTGGAACCAAGTTGGAAATAACCGAGATAAGCCCGTCCCCGCCCAAGGCCAGCAGGGGCAGGGTTAAACCATCATCACCGGAAAGCACCGAAAAGGGTATGCCTTCGGCCTTCCGCTTTTCGGCAACATTGTTAATAATGTCTCCCATCTGTGCCATGTCGCCGGATGCTTCCTTAACCCCAATAATGCCGGGAATGAGGGAAAGCCTTTCCATAAGCGGAGCCGAAATATTCCTTCCGGTTCGGGATGCGATATTGTAGACCACCACCGGCAGGCCAACTGCCGCAGCAGCTTCGAAATGGCGGATAAGACCTTCGTCATTGGGTTTATTGTAATAGGGGGTAACTACCAGCGCTGCATCTGCGCCTAAATTTTTGGCTCGTTGTGTATAGAGAACCATGTGTTTTGTGGAGTTGGACCCAGTCCCGATAATCACCGGCACGCGGCCTTTTACTTCTTCAATGGCAATTCCAATAAGTTTGTCTTCTTCATCTTCATCGAGTGTTGGGTTCTCCCCGGTAGTTCCCAAAGGGACAAGCCCATCTATGCCTGCTTCAATTTGAAGATTGATAAGTCTTCTCCAGGCTTCGTAATCGACCTCCCCATTATTCTTCATAGGAGTGATGAGTGCGGTAAAAGCACCGCGTAGCTTAAACATTTTTTCCTCCCGTGTCCGTAGTTCTCAATGTCAAAGTATATAAAAAAATAAAATAAATAAATAGAGGATATCGAAAATACCACAGGGCGAGTACATTCCAGTTGGAACCTGCGGAGATAAAAGGCTAAAAATCGGAATTGAATGCTTAATATTTATTTCTGTTTGAGACAGAAAATTTTAACTGCGGCCTCATGGTTTAATTCACAACCATGGCCTTTACTGGGCCTAACCATGTTGCTCCTATGTTTTAGTCAAGGGGATTTTGTGATTTTTTTT
>JAISQR010000272.1 GCA_031274035.1 Treponema sp.
CAGACCATTTTTGAGAAAGGCCCTGCCGGCGTTCAAGCTTTTGGAAATACAATCGTAGTGGTAACCGATAGCGAAGGGTTTGATCATGAAATTGGCTTTTCGCGTCCGGAACCAAAATATATTTGGCTTAAAATCGCTTACTCGAAAAATGCCGAAGAAGAATTCCCTGCCAACGGCGTAGAACTGATAAAGGACAATATCGACAACTGGGGTGTCACGAATCAGGGTGTGGGAATAGACTTCATTTACCAAAAACTGAACCGCCCCGTATACGATGTACCGGGTATCGGATTCGCTGACATTAAAGTCGCGGCCACCAATAATCTGACCCCGCCGGCCGCGAACGACTACGTCTCGCAGAACATTGTGATCAATGAACGGCAGCTCGCCCTCATAGATAAAACCCGGATCGACATACAGGAGCTGCAGGGATGAATTTTGACCCTATGGATTTTAGTAAGTATAACAAGCCGCCGTTTCTTCCCCAGTGGCTGAGCCGTGGTGAAACCAAAAAATTCGCCTCTTACAGTGATCAGCATCTTGAAGAAATCGATGGGCTGTTTCGGGAGATGTCCGGGCAATATGATCTGGACGCAATAAAGGCGGCCATACTTGACCGTCTTGGAAACCTGGTGAATGAGCCGCGTAACGGAAAACCTGATGATGTTTACCGTTTAATGATTCGGCTTCGGACGCTCCTTAATACTACTACCGGGAGCATTCCCGAACTCATAAAGGTGATCAAGTTTCTCTATGGAAGCGAAGTAGTACATATTGTAGCAGATTATCCAGCCGGGCTTAGTATCTACCATGACGGCGAAGGCCCGGACGTTAATTTCAACGAAATAATCCGGCAGGTGGTAGGTGCCGGCATTGCTTACGATACCAAAGAGCTTTTTTATTTTACCGATGAACTGCCGTCCAGCGAAACGGTGAGCAAGATGAAGGCTAAAACTTCCATGATGGATTCCATGGCCTCGTTCTTCATAATGGCGTATACCGGCGAAACGGGCAGATCCGCCACCGCTATTCTGGAGCGAAAGATGTACTAACGGTAAATATCGGCCTGGCTCTGCAGGACCGATTGCTCGGGCGGGCTATGCACAATGCCCTGTTCCGCCGAAACGGTGAAATCACCCATAGCGGTTTTGTAAATGATGTAGCTACGGAACTTTGGTCATTCAATGGCCGTATGAATTATTCAGAAAATGTTTCATCTTCGGAAAAGACATCAATAGCACTTTCCTATAAAAACCATCTGAATGATGTTTTTGAAACCGTTTATCATCACAATGGAAAGATCCGAAGAAACGGCGCTATCCAGCATACCAGGTCTATTCGGGACGTTATAACGCTGACAATGAAAATCTTCGGTCTCCAGGATACGTTAACCGCAAGCGAAACAAATTCCACCAAAGTAAAATTAAGCCTCCAGGACATCATGCCGGCCAGTGAAAAAGTCTCTCTCACAGTTACAAATAACGTGTATGAAACGCTTCACCGCAGGATTCGCCGTAACGGTCAGTATAACCGGGCAACAGGCGTCGTTGACGTCCAAAATATAGATGTCCATGTTTCATCCTTTACCGACACCATGCCATGTCCTGAAGGTATGACCATCTGGTACAAAAAACACTACAAACACAATGGGCGTTTTCGGAGAAATGGGATGGTAAAACATGACAGTAATGTACGTCTTCCATTGGAAGATTAGGAGGTCTTTTTTATGCAAGAAAAAGAACATGCGGAAATGAAGCTAAGTTTCATTGATGATCATTCGCAGCAGATGAAGGGTATTTTGCGGTATACCATATACAAAAACGGCATCCCTATTGAGGATGTTGAAGAGCAAAACCTCATCGTTACGGTCGGCCGTACACAGATGGCCCACTTGCTGGCGGGAGACCTCACCGGTAAACAGATAACGAAGATTGCCTTCGGTACCAATGGCGCCGCCCCGGCGCTTGCGGATACTCTAATTACCAACCCCTTCAACAAAAATTTGTTAGGGTTTACCTATCCTGCGGCAGGGCAAGTAAAGTTTGACTGGAATTTGACCACGGCGGAAGCAAACGGAAAGGCTATCTTGGAGTTCGGCTTAATCTGCGAAGATATGACGCTATTCTCACGGAGAATTCGGGAAAGCGGGAAACCCATCAATAAGGAATCGGACATCTCCCTCGGAGGGGATTGGACCATCATTTTCTAAGGAGAAATTATGGCAAATTTAACAGAAAGCTATGAGTGGCCTGACGGTATCCACGAATGGGCTGAGGACGAATTCATCGAAGGCGGCCCGGATGGGCCTGATAACGTGCCGCCCCGGCAGCTTGCCGAACGTACCCAGTTTCTAGCGGCTGAAGGGCTTTTGTGTGCAAACCTGGCTGGTATGGGTGTGAATGAAGGCCACAAAACCATCCGCCAGCGGATGCAGGAAGGCGCGGTTACCATTTATAACCGGGGTGTCAAAGCCGGATGTACCGCCTCCAGGAAAGGAACAGAAAGGAAAGTGGTGTTGGCGGTCGGAACTATCTTTGGGAAAGGTTTGGAAATGCCTTGTCTGGGAGACCAGGATGGCATCGTAGTTCCTCCCAATACTGGAGAGACGGCGTTGGTGTACTACGGCTATTGACCATTGCCACCAATTTAAATATGGCTTTCGTTATTACGGAAGCCGGCACGCCTGCCCCCGCTGACGGTATACCCATCTGTCGGATCAACGTTCCCGCTGGAAGTACCGGAGCGGCCTTGCCGGATGTTACCTTGACCGATGTACGGCGGTATGAGCCGGCGTATCCCACGCTGGTAAATACCATTTCTTACGCATCTGTAGCACTGCCTTTCAACATGATTGACAGCAATTACGGGGTATACGTGGATGTCGCGGGGTATGCCGGTGGATGGAATCAGCGTCCCGGTATATATGCCGCGGAAAAGGCTTCCAATGGATTTAAGCTCTATGCTGATGGCACACTGGACGAAGTGAAGGTCCTTTGGAAAGCCATCAAGCTCAGTTTATAGGAGGAAACGGATGCAGATACAAAAGGTCGATCCAAACCGTGAGAGTTTCAGCGAATACTCCCTGGACGGAACAATTTTAACCATTGGAGACATCGAACTGGATCTCGCGGAAGAGCAGCAGGATCAGGAGATAGTCATTCCCTTCGGAACCTGCGAAGGCGTAATTCACCGGGGTCTCATGCCCTGCTGTAGCTATGTAGCCGAGGTGGTGATCCCTCCCCGGCGTTATGAAATCGTCGAAGTGCCGGACGAGCCGGGAATAGGAACCGTCTCCTCCGGAGGAACTAAGAAAAAGGATGAGGAACCGGGAACGCACACGGAAAATGTCCCGCTTCCTCTCGATATTGATTCCGTAGTGTTAAAGCTCTGGCCTATCGTAGATATGCCGGAAGAAAAAGCAATGGAAGGAGAAGAAAACAATGCTGAATAAGGATTCGCTTTTAACGGCGGTACTGGCGGCCTCCGGCGGCAAGCAGGTCATCAAGTACGATGACAAGGGGAAACCCTCGGTGATGGTACGGATTCCCCGGTTTAACCTGGAATCTATTCACGCCGATTTAGGAACCGGGCCCCACCCGGCATTCGTTGTGAACGGTGTGGTGAAAGATGAGATCTACATCGGCGCGTATCAGGCGGTGGTAGATGAAGGCCGGGCCTGTTCTCTGCCCGGCGTATCACCTACGGTGAGCCTCACCTTCGACCAGGCCAAAGCCGCATGTGTAAGCAAAGGCCCGGGGTGGCACCTAATGACCGCCTGGGAATGGGCGGCGGTAGCCCTGTGGTGTCTCAAAAACGGGTATCAGCCCAGGGGGAATACTAATTATTTGAAAGCCTATGACGCGCCCTGGGAAACCGGGACCCCCGCGCCGGACAATCCGACCGCAAAGATATTGGCCGGCACCGGTCCGGCTTCGTGGCGCCATGACAATACTCCCTTCGGGATTGCCGATCTTGTCGGCAATGTATGGGAATGGAATGATGGGCTTAAAACCGTTGACGGCCAGATATTGGTTCCTAATGACAATAATTATACGTTAGCGGAATCTGCCTGGCCCGCGACCGGAGTATTCATCGATGCTTCCGCGGGGCCCGGCGACCGAAATGGCGCGGCGAATAGCGGTACTCCAATACTGTCCAACGCAATTTCGCATTACAGCGAAACACCGACACCGCCTGCCGGTGGTGATACCGGGGATTTTGATTATGCCTATAGGAGCGATTGGAGCAACACGGTAGTGGGCGCTGGATTTGACGGGCTTACCGATGCGGTAAAAAAACGGATGGGGCAGCTTCTCATCGCGCCTAAGTTATCCTCAAGTGGAAGTAAACTTTTTGCCGATACTAAGGGAGGGCTCTGGTCCCGGAATTACGGCACGCGTTTGCCGCGCCGGGGCGGCTCCTGGGACAATGCATCGGATGCGGGCCTGGGGGCGCTGAGTCTGTATGATCTTCGCGCGATCATGTACTACCACGTGGGGCTGCGCCCGGCTTTTATCTTGTAAATCTGAATCCTGAATCCTGGGGGTCTGATCCATGGCAGAGAATATGAAGGTGTATCAGAAATGGGAGGATATGGCGAAGTACATTTATATAGCTTTGCAGTCGTATCCCAAAAGCGAGAAATTTACGATAGCGGCTGATACCCGGAATGCGCTTATGTCATTAGGCAGATATATCTATCGGGCAAATAATGT
>JAISQR010000342.1 GCA_031274035.1 Treponema sp.
ATTACCACCGATGATGAATTGTATAAAAACCTAACGATAAAATCATCATCTATTAACTCGTCTACTAAAGAAGTAATAAATTACCGGGAGGCAATATACGGAGGATATGAAATAATCAAGAAAAAGCAGTTACTCGGTATAAGCGATATGGTGAGAATTCAGGAAACCATTATTGAAAACGATGCAGGGCTCCGGCGATTACCGGGAACCGCTTTAATAAACGGGGCGACAAGCGAAGTGGTTTATACCCCTCCGCAGGATTATGCTGAAATACATTATTTGCTTAATAATTTATGTGAATATTTAAATGATGATGAAAACAGTTTATGGAAAATGGCGGTATTGCATTATCAATTTGAAACGATACATCCCTTTTATGACGGCAATGGACGCACCGGGCGTATACTGAATATATTGTACCTGTTATTGAAAGGTTATTTGGACACCCCCATTTTGTATTTAAGCTCATACATAATAAAGAACAAGCAAACATATTATGCGTTATTTCAGGAAATACGTGAAAAAGACGTGTGGGAAAATTGGATTCTATATATTTTAGACGGCATAGAAGAGACTTCAAAACAGGCGCTGGAAAAGATAAAGGCAATAAAAAAATTATTGGATTTAACCTTAGAGAAAGTAAAAGAAAATTGTCCAAAAATATATTCAAAAGAATTGGTAGAAATAATATTTGAAAACCCCTATTCAAAAATAGATTACCTGGTAAATAAATTAGAGATAAACAGGAAGACCGCGTCAAAGTATCTCAAGGAATTGGAAGAAAATGTGTCAATCCTCGGAAAAAATGACAAGAAATTATAATCAATTTTGGTGATTTTTAAGTGATTTTTTCCGGGATTATTTGGGTCTTTCTGACCATTTGGGGGCGCCGTGAAGGGTAACACGGTCTGGTGGTTCGGCCTCCAATAGCGGGATGTCGGCCAGTGTGTGGCTCTTGATATAGGCGACCAGGTCTGACTTGCGGATGTTTCCGTCGAGGTCCGGGATGAGGTCGCCCTTTTCGATCATGCGCTCAACAGTTTGCAATGACACCGCAAGGACATGGGCCGTGTTGTCCGGGGAAAGAACGCCGGGAAGGCCGGGAAGGATGTCGATGGACGGGTCAGGCGGATTTGGGGCTAGTGATAGGTCGTCGAGCGATAGTCCGAAGATATTCATCGAGCGCCTCCTCCAGGTCGTCATCCCAATCCAAGAGGTATCCGCACAGGTCCGACCAGAGTACCCTGTAGGCCGAAAGAAACAGCACGGCGTCGAGCCGGTACATTGATATGGCGGTTAGAATTTCGTCGTAGGTACAATGTAGCGCGGCGGCGGCCTGGTTGAGGGTGTAAAAATACTTGGCGCCGTGGCGCGCAAGGTTAATGATGCCCCGGACGGCTTCCTCGCGATCGGCACGGGTGAGCGGGGACCTGCATTGCTTTAGCTCATCAGTTTCAAACAGTTCTCCTGCCGCCATTTCTTTAACCCTCCCTCTTGAGATATACTCCCCCGGCTGCATCTTCGGCGACCCGGGGATCTATAAACGTAAGCGCGTCCACCGCGCCTTGAACCGTACTCTGGGCAAGCCCCAAGCGCCGGCTTATGGCGTAAGGGGTCAGGGGCTCCGGGTGTTGCTCAAGGTAGGAGCGGACCTTGTCCCGGATTTGGTTTTCCCGAAATATCCTTTCCCTTTCAGTCCGGGTCATTTTTGCTTCCGCTCGACGGCGGAAAGGAAGCCCATCACCCGCCGAAGCTCCCGGTCGGAGCAATCGCGAAGATCCGCTTTGCCCATCTTTTTGAGGTATCCGGCCATGCGGCCCCGGTAACCTGGCCCCAGGATGTGCTGCGCCCGCTCAACAACTACTTCGCGGATGGGTTTTTTCTTGTTCCCCTGGTGGGCGGAGGGAATACTGCCGATAGACAGGATATATTTTTCCAGGGCGAAAACAACCCGGTAATACTGATCCGGGGTGTCGATGTCTGTGGCGGAGCTGACGCCGGCGGCCCCGGACAATACGCTGCGATACTCATCGTCGGTGAGGGCCGCCTCTTTTTTGAGTACGTGGATCCGCGCAAGTTCTGTTTTTCCGATCATGGTGTCTATCCCCTCCTTATTAGCTCAACTGTTTTACCAACGCCTCGGTGATTACTTTGATACCCGACGCATTGGCCATGCGGGCGAGTTCCCCGGCCTCGTTGACGATGGTGCGGAAGCCGCCGCGGGCGTGGCGGGTGAGGGCGGCGGCTATCTCCTTGCCCACGGAAAGGCCGGCGGCCTGCATATAATAGGCGGCCACATCGACCTCGGTGGCCTCCTCAAAAAGGATCACGGGCTTGCGGATCCGCGAGCGAAGCCGGGGGACCTGATCTATTTTAGCTTTAAGCCCTTCCTCCCCAACCAGGAAAACCGGGAGGTTGCAGCGCTCGTTTACGCCCCGGAGCATCTCCAGGAGGCGGATGGGGCATTTGTCGGCCTCGTCGATGATGACCATGCGCCGCTGGTACTTGCAATGCTCCTCCAGGACCGTGATACACTTACTCATGGAATAAGGGCGGGTATGGGCAACCGCGTCGCAGATGTCCCGCAGAACTTGTACTTGGGAAAAGCCGTCCACGTAGAGAATGTACGCGGCATTGTCATTGTTCCGGGCAAACCACTTAGCGGTATAGGTTTTGCCCCGCTCCGCGGAGCCGATGGCCATGCCGATGGACGAGGAGAGGGTGCCGTCCTGGTCCGCCAGTTCGCCTGCCAGCGACTGGAAATCGGACACGGATGGTGT
>JAISQR010000386.1 GCA_031274035.1 Treponema sp.
TAAGGAATTAGGTAAATTAAAGGGTTGTAGGTATACTTTTTGGCAAGACTTTAGGATGTATTTATAGGTAATTAAGGTATTTATATGTTGCTTTGTCTACGTAAATATACAATTGCGAACTCGATAATACGGGATATGGTACGGGATTTCACAGCGGGAAGCGAGGTTGATCTAAACTCTACCGTAGCGTTCCAGGAAAACTTTACCCGTGCGCTTTCCGAATCGAACTTGCAGGGATCCGCGGTTGTGGATGAGGATATGGACGAGAGCGGCGCCTATTGGTGTGTTGTCATGCTCAGCAAGTCCGAGGCAGCCAAAGAAATCAATCAGGCTGCCTCGGCGGCAAAACTCAGGGTTCCCGCAATGGCTTCTTTTGACGCCGAAAGGCGGATGGACGAAACCTTCGCGAAATATGCCGCGGAAGAACTTCCGGTTGTCGATAAATAGCGGGGCGGGTTATACCGGTTTGAACGCCGGTATAACCCGTGACGATAAAATGAGGAAACCCATAGTATTTTTCATTTTTATTCTTTTTTCATGCGCCGCGTTTAATCTGTACCCGCAGGAACAGGATATGCACCTTGTTTCCGGGTCCTCAAAGGGCGCGCTTGTTGTTATCGGCGTTTCAGGCCGGCAGCGCAGGCGCCATGAAGAAATAGAAAGCGCCCTTGAGGACGCCGCCCGTAAAGTCGCGCTCTATCACGGCCTGAAAGGGAAGGTTGTAACCGTACACAAGGCCGGGGCTGATTTTTTTGATTTTTATCTGAATATCGACGTGCGCATAGATCCCGCCGGTGGTTCCGGCTATGACATATATAAAAATGAATTAAAGTATGACGGCGAAAATGATGTAATAAGGACGAACAGCGCGGTCTTTGTGCGCTTTACCTATCCGGTTTCCCGTCTAAACCCGGCGCGGTATGACTCCGGCCTCACGGGCGGTAAACCCGCGTGGCTGCATAATCCGCCGGAAATTTCGGGATATATAACCGGAGTCGGCTTCGCAAAAAATCAGCGTTGGATAAAAGAAACAATTGAAAAATCCTGCGAGAGCGCGATTACCGCTTTGCTGGCTCGAACATCAGCCACTATAAAGATGCGCGACGCAGATTTAGCGGCGAATGGCGCAAGTTCCGCGAATACTGAAATTACTGAAATTATAGAAGGCGAATTAACGGATTTTCAAATTCTCGAAATATGGATAGAACCCAAGACCAGCTCGGTCTGGACTTTGGCGGTGGCGAAAAAGAAGGAATAGGAGACATCTGTATGAAAAAACTGCTGTATCTACTGTTTGCGGTATGCTGCGCCGCGGCGGTGCAGGCCCAGTCCGACCCCCTGTACCGGGGAAAAGTCGCGGCAAAAATCACGGAGCTTACCTTTGAAGGGAAATCGGCGCTTTGGTTCAGCAGCGCGGACACAGGGCTGCCTCTGGAAGGGGCGCGGGTCAGCGTTGAAAACGCGGGCGTTGTTATTACGGACGCCGACGGGCTGGCTGTTTTTCCGACTCCCGCCGATGGGGTTCACAACTTTCTTGTTGAAAAGTCAGGCTTTATGAGGGTTGAGGACAGTTTTACCGTAACCTTCGGATCAATTATGTTCAATAAATATTCAATACCGCCCGCCGCGCCTCTGGAATATGTAAAAGTAGTTCTTGACTGGTCAAAAGAACCGGCCGACCTGGACCTTCACGTCGTAAAAGAAAACCGCTATCACATATCATTCCATGATATGAAAAAAGCGGCGGACGGCACGGCCTGGCTGGACCGAGATGATCAAACAGGTTATGGACCGGAAACCGTTACGATTACGCAAACAGATAATAACGCCGTGTATCAGATATATATACACGACTACAGTAACCGCAATCAAAAAAACAGCCCGCGGCTTTCACGTTCTCAGGCCGTGGTTCGTATTTATAACAACAATACATTGGCGGAGCGTTATACCATCACGCCGGGAAAGACCGGTACGACATGGCGCGTATGCGGCATAGTAAACGGGAAAATTGAGGCGGCGGACACCTATGAATAAACCCGGACTGTTTATTTTTATTATGATCGCGTTTTTTTCTGCGGCGCACGGCGTCCCGGCGCAGGCAGGCCGGCCGGCGTGGGTTGCCGCCAAGCCGCGGGATACCGCCGCCCTGCTGTATTTTACCTCAAGCGTGGATAATTTTTCAGGTGAGGAAGAGGCAAAAAAAACGGCCATAAACACTGTATATGGCGTTGTCGCGGGCCATGTTATTGTACACGTTCAGTCCGCGGCCAGCGAAAGAACACAGGCAACACAAACAGGTTCGGGCGGCGCGGTAACAGACGACTATACTACTTTGATAAACATAAATACGGATAGTTTCACCGATATAATACTCGCGGGTATAAAAACAGAAATCTACAGTGAAGCGTATTATAATGAGCAAAAGCTGAAACGCTACAGGGCCTGGGCTCTTGCTTCTGTATCTCCGGGGCAAATTGAGAAAAACAGACAGGCGTATGCGCAAAGGATTGAAAAATTATCACAGCAGTATTCAGACGAATTGTCAAAACAGGATTCTTCGTTTGAAGCCCTGCGGGCCTGCCGGAGGATGCTGGCCGGGCTGGACCCTTTGCAAAGATCCCTTGTTGAATATATAGGCCCGGACGGCAGGGCCAATCTGTATGAGTATCTTAGCGGCAGGATACAAACCCTTGCCGCCGGCGTTTATTCGGCTGCTGTAGAATTCGGGGGAGAATTCAATTTTAGCGACAGTGAAAAAGACGCGCTTGCCGGGGCTTTGCAAAGCGGGCTTCAGGCCGTCGGCTCTTCGCTGCGGCTTGTTACCCCGCCGCGGCAGGCTGCTCAGGCGCGCTTTAAGTTTGTCATAACGGGGGAAATCTCCGTGGCCGGGAGCGCGGAACATTCCCTTGTCCGCTGGAAACTTCCCGGACTGGCTGTTCGTTTACTGTTTGACGGCGAAAGCCTTCTGGGACCCGAGTATTTTCCCGTTACGGAACTGGGCAGGGAATATCTTGTGTTCATGACGGCAAAAGCGATAAGAGAAAAAACCTCTTTTTATCAAAGAATAAAAGAAAAGGCAGACTTGTAAAGGTTTTTGGAAGGGAAGGTGTTATGAAAAAAATTTTGATAATGGTATGTTTTGTTACGGTTTTTGGTTTTTCGGCATTTTCACAAAGTAAACAAAAACTGGCAATATTGCCTTTTACTGGCGGCACTGATGAAGATGGGGAGACCATAGCAGAACTTTTTTCCTATGACAATGAATTGAATAATGTTTTTAGTCCTATTCCGAGAACCAGCATCACACGAGCAATGCAAAAGGAACGTAACTTTCAGAGGGCTTCCGGTATAACAGACCCCGATACTATTGCCAGCATTGGTAAAGAATTGGGGGCGCAGTTTGTTGTTGCCGGAAATATTACAATATTGGGGAAACAAAAACTACTTATTATCTCAATTATTAAAATTGATGACCTGCAACAAATAGCGGGAGATATTCAAATATATAATGATATTGGCGAAATAGCAAATAAACTACCTGAAATGGCAAAGAATATCGTTCAGGCTACTAAAACAAACAGAACAAATTTTGATAAACTGGCTATAGTGCCATTTCAATTAAAAGAAAGTACCAATGAAAGCGATGCGGATGTGCTGGCACAAGTATTGGCAATTTATCTGGTAAACGGTGGGAAATATGCAATATATCCACGTACTTCAAGTTTGGAACAGGTACAAGACGAATATGCTAATCAGAGGAACGGTGAAACCGCTGATGAAAATATTATAGATATTGGGAAAGGAACAAATCCGGGATATGTTCTTGCAGGCGCAGCACGTAAACTTGGAACCACAAGAAACATGTTTAACGCATCTATTATTAGCCTGGGCACAGGACTTCAGATAAAAGGAAAGTCCGTTGATTATACAAATCTTGATGATGGTATAAAGATCATGCAGAAACTTGCGGATGAACTTTCGATGACCGAGGCGGAATTATCCGGGCGTAATCTGAATGACCCTGGGATAGAGCCGGCGGTAAAACCGAATGACGCTCCTGGCCTCAATTTAGACACTATGTTCTGGGATGACGGAAAAAAGCTGTGGAGCATAGGATTAAACGCGGGGTCTTCTTTCGCCGCGCCCTGGGCAATCGTTTCTGTGCAGGCGACGATTTCGCCGCTGCGGTATATGTTTATAGAAGGCGGCTGCGATTTCGGGTTTATTCACGGCTACAGCCAGCGCGGCGATGTCAGCTACCATTCGTTTTACCCCTTCGCGCACGCGGGGGGGCTTGTACCCCTGGGCAAATATTTTCTGTGGTATATAGGCGCGGGCGGCGGCTATATGATGGCGTCCTATAAAGACAAAGACGAAGATAATGTTTTGACGGTTCGCGCGTTTGACGCGGTAAGCGGAATGTACATAGGCAAACGCCATCATTATCTGAATCTGGGCTATACCCTGCGGGTCAACATTAAGGACACAGAAAAAATAAATCATAAGGCTTTTGCCGGTTACAGTTACCGTTTTTAGGGAGGCGGAAAATGAAAAACTTTATAACAAAGAATTTGCTTTGGCTGGCGTGTCTGATTTTTGCTTCCTGCTCCTTCCCTCTGGAAGGGCCGGGCGTAAAACCCGAAGCCGTGGAAAGCCTAAACCTTACCGGACAGGACGACTGTTTATACCTCAGTTGGGATAAAATAGACCTTGCCGAATCATATTTTGTGTATCTGGATACAAGTCCGGTTGTTCCCGCCGCGCCCTACGCGAAAGTGGACGATACATCAATAACCATACCCGGCCTTTTAAACGATATTACCTACTATGTTTGGGTTAAGCCCTCAAATGAGCGGGGCGACGCGCCCACCGGCGCTGTCTTCTCGCTTACGATACCGCTTTCCGCGCCAAAAGAAGTAACCTTAACAGCCCCGGCAGGCGATACCCTCAATGTAAGCTGGAACCCCGTGGGCCTGGCCGATGAGTATGAAGTTTTTTACAGCGTAAACCCGGTTCCGCCTGATGCGCCGCAGCAGACTGTTACAGGAACTTCCGCCGTACTTACCGGCCTTGACCAGCCCGACTATTATGTCTGGGTACGGGCAAAAAACAGCCGCGTTGTATCGGATTTCGGCGCTATGGCTCAGGATACCGTTACGCCGCTTTCCGCGCCGGAAGACGTAACCTTAACAGCCCCGTCCGGCGATACCCTCAATGTAAGCTGGAACCCCGTCAGTATGGCTGATGCGTATGAAGTTTTTTACAGCGTGAGCCCGGTTCCGCCTGCTACGCCGCAGCAGACCGTTACGGGAACTTCGGTCGTACTTACCGGTCTTGACCAGCCCGACTATTATGTCTGGGTACGGTCAAAAAACAGCCGCGGCGTGTCGGCTTTCAGCGCTATGGTTCGGGATACCTTTACCCTGCCCGCGCCGGGAGGGCTTAAAGTTTCAATCGTCAACGAGACAGGTTTGCATGTAAGCTGGACTGCCGTATCCCGTGCGCTTTCTTATGATGTGTATTACAGTATGTCTTCCGCTCCTCCTCCGGCTGTACCAAATAAAACCGATATTACCGGTACGTCAACAGATCTTACAGGACTTGAGAGTGAGACGACCTATTATGTATGGGTACAGGCAAAAAGCGGGCGCGGTAATTCGCCTTTAAGCTCTATGGCTAAAACTCCTGTCATGTATTACCGCGTAAGCAGCGCAACGGAATTTAGCGCGGCAATTACCGCTATCAATCAGAATGCCGAAGACGCGGCGATTATCGTAACCGGCAATTTCCCCATAAACACCAGCCCGGTTTTTTCCGGCGCGGTCAATAAAACCATCACGCTCAAAGGCGACGGCAGCGTCCGCTCTCTTATCAATTATACCGGCGAGATATTATTTACCATACCGGCCGGGATTACCCTGGTTTTGGATAATAACCTTACCCTGGGCGGCTATAAAAGAAATTCTTCGGTAGTATCCATAAATACCGGCGGCGCGTTTACCATGAAAAATACTTCGGCCATAACCGACGCAAACACTTCCGCGGTGTATATAAATGGCGGAACCTTTACCATGTCGGGCGGAATCATAAGCGGCAATACCGCCTCCAACGGCGGCGGTGTGTTTATGGAAAACGGAACTTTTACCATGTCGGGCGGAACCATAAACGGCAATGTCGCCTCCCACGGCGGCGGCGTGTTTATGAGAAACGGAACCTTTACCATGTCGGGCGGAACCATAAACGGCAATGTCGCCAACTACAGCGGCGGCGGCGGCGGTGGCGGCGTGTATATACAAAACGGAACCTTTATCATGTCGGATGGAACCATAAGCGGAAATACTACCTCCGGTTCCTACTCCTACGGCGGCGGTGTTTCTGTTTCCGGCAGCGGCTTTTTTTCTAAAACAGGCGGCACAATTGACGACACAAACGCAGCAAACTATGGAAAAGTTGCTTACGTGGGTTCGTCACCCACCAAAATACGCAACGCCGCCGCGGGGCCTGGCGTTAATCTGAACAGCGGTCTTAGCGGCGGCGCGGGCGGCTGGGAGTAAATGCGGGATTGTAGGCCGGGGAATTGCCCGTGGCAGTGCGCGCGTCTAAAAACAAAGCAAAAAAGGCGCGCGGAAAAAGAAGTTGCACCCCCCGCGGTTAAAATCCTTGCCAATCACAGGTATCGATGCTATTATTCTTCCACGGAGGAATCGTATGGAAACATTAGGTAACATCATCGCAACAATAGACGGGTATCTGTGGGGCCCCTGGCTTCTTATACTGCTTTTCGGTACGCATCTTTTTCTGACTGTCAGAACAGGTTTTATTCAGCGAAAAATCGGGCTGGGCATACGGCTGTCCATTACAAAAGACCCTGACGCCGAAGGAGATGTCTCCCAATTCGGCGCCCTGACCACCGCGCTCGCCTCCACAATAGGAACAGGCAACATCATCGGCGTCGGAACAGCCATCGCCATAGGCGGCCCCGGCGCCGTCCTGTGGATGTGGCTTACCGGCGTATTCGGCATCTCCACAAAATACGCGGAATCGCTCATCGCCGTAAAATACCGCGTCAAGACCGAAAGCGGAACAATGCTCGGCGGCGCCATGTACGCCCTTGAACGCGGCCTGAAAATGAAATGGCTGGGCGTATTATTTGCCGCCTTTGCCGCCATCTGCGCCTTCGGCATAGGAACCGGCGTACAGGCAAACGCGGTCGCCGGCCTTGTCCAGGAAACCTTTAATATTCCCCCCTGGATATCCGGCCTTGTTATGGCCGCCATGGTGGCCCTCGTTCTGCTTGGCGGCTTGCAGTGGATCACACGGGTCTGCATCGGCCTTGTGCCCTTCATGTCCCTTCTGTACATCATCGGCTGCATCACCATTCTGGGCCTCAACCACGCGTACGTCATCCCGGCCATACAGGAAATCTTCCGCAGCGCGTTCTCTGCCCGCGCCGCCGGCGGAGGTTTTGTCGCCGCCGGGATCATGAGCGCCGCCCGCTACGGCATCGCGCGCGGACTGTTCTCCAACGAATCAGGCATGGGGTCCGCGCCCATAGTCGCCGCCGCCGCCAAAACCCGCAACTCCGTGCGCCAGGCCCTTGTCTCCAGCACAGGAACCTTCTGGGACACCGTCATCATCTGCGCCCTCACCGGCCTCGTCATCGTCAGTTCCGTACTCGCCAACCCCGGTATAAACGCCGAAGGAATGAACGGCAGCCTCCTTACGCACACCTCGTTCGGCCAAATCCCCTTCGTCGGCAACATAGTCCTTACCTTTGGCCTCATTACCTTCGCCTTTTCAACAATCCTTGGCTGGTCCTACTACGGCGAACGCTGCGCCGAATACCTTCTGGGCTCGATAATCAACATCCCCTACCGCATCCTGTACATCGCCGTGACCTTCCTCGGCACAGTCCTCTCCCTCGGCATGGTATGGGATTTCGCCGACGCCCTCAACGCGCTCATGGCAATCCCCAACATCATCGCCGTCCTCCTTTTAAGCGGAGTCGTCGCGAAAGAAACCAAATATTATCTTGAAGGCGGCAAAATAGACGAAACCAGCGATGAACCTGTACCCCCGCGGAATACAGTGTAAAGGAAAAATCTTGGGCGCATTTTTCGTCCCGCAAGGCGGGACGAAAAACCGGGCTATCCGCTCCAATTCCTCGGTCCGCCCTATGGCGGCCCTGCGGGATTTCGGCTCCTATCCCTTGCGCGGCGGCAGCTCAGAACCATATCAGATAATTGCCGCAAGGCAATTACCTGCGTAAAAAGACGCGGCCGTCTCCGGCCCACAGCCTATAAAGCGCCGATGCCCACCATGTCAGTAATTCCAAATTTGAAAAAATTTGTCCTGCAATCCCCAAAAGCATTCAAATTGTCAGCAATTTGAATGCTTTTACCCATAAAAAACGCTTCCAGACAGCAATACCATATTTAGTCG
>JAISQR010000451.1 GCA_031274035.1 Treponema sp.
TGTACTTCCTCCCGTTCCATGGCTCCCGCAATCGCCCGGATAACATCGGCGGCGGCCTTAAAGTTTTTCCGTATCAGGGCGATCCGGTCATTCGGATGAAACAGCATCCAGGCAATAGACCCTACCACGTCAACAGCCGTTGTCTTATAACCCCCGCGGAACGCCTGTAACGCCCTGGGTTCGCTGCTGTCCCAGCAGTACCGTATCCATTCTGAATGAAGCGGGGTCAGTTTCTCCTTACTCATGACCCAGCCCAGCCGGTGCGGTTCCCTGGCAACAATCCGTAAAGCGTTTTCATTCATAATCGGGAGCTCCTGTCTGCGGTTCGACGTTTGCCGGATTTATCGGTTCCGGCGTTTCATTTTCGTACAACAGCGCCAGCCTTGCCCGGACTTCGTCGCTCAATCCCTCTAGCTCAATTTTCTGCGTCTGCGGCTTTATCATCCAGATATACTGCTGGAGCATTTCAAGGGCCCGTTCCCGGTCGGCAAGTTTTATTTTTGTTGTCTCCGCCCCCTGGGCGTTTATACGGGTCTCTATACCCTCGACACAGACAGAAAGCCCGCGCCGGCTGAGTTCCTCAAGGGAATGAAGCAGCGTCCCCTTGCCGTCCACGATCTCGGCCGGATCATAAAACGCCCGTTTTAACCAAATGTCGAGGATCCTCTTTTCCAGGGGGATTTTATCCCGCTGTAATACCTCGGCAATAACGGCGCTCATGTACTCCTGAACGTCAGCCTTTGTCAGCAGCCGGGAGGCGTTGCGCCGGGCCGTTTCGTACGACGCTTTAGGGAAGACCTGTTGATACGCCGCGGTTGCGTTTTTAAAATCCTGCTCGATGTAATAATTAACAAAGTTTTTTTGCGCCTTCGTCATGTAATCCCTCCGATTAACGCGCCCGTATCCAGTCCATCAATGCCAGGGCGGCCATGTGCATAATAGAACCCTTGACCATTATGTTATGCTCCAATGCCCTTTGTATTAAGGCATTGCATATTGTCAAAGCCGTTTTCTTACTGTCTATTTTTACCATGTTTATCCTCCTTCTCAATCCGCCGCCGTAAATACCATGCGGCTTTTTTCAGGTCCTCAAGCAGGGTCCCCTTGTGCCCCGCCCTGGCTATGTACTTTCCCACCTGCCAGAGAAGCGGGTCCGCGGGGAACCAGTCTTCAAGAACATCGATCACTTCATACTTCCCAAAGGTGTAATGCCCCGGATGATTAACCGGATCATCCCCGATCCTGGGCGTGTCTGTCTTGCTCAATCATTCCCCTCCCCGGCAAGAAGCGCGTCGAACAGCGGCCCGTCCGTTATGCCGCTGTATCCCGCTTCCCTCAGCGCGGTATCAATATCCCGGAAAGACCTTGCCACAACCGCCAGGCCTCCCAGGGCGGCAATGTCGTTCAGGAATTCCCGCTGTTCCGAGGATAGCCGGCCATATTCGGCCTTGCACTCCACGGCAAGGAAGCGGCCCCCGGGGAGCAGCCCCAGAATATCGGAGCTCCCTTTCTTCCCAAACCGCATCCACTCACCGGGCCTGACCTGGAAGGCACCGGTGGGGTTATTCCAGGCGTAAATACCCCTGAGTTTCAGGTATTTGAGGATGGCGGCCTTAATTTTGCCTTCCGGTGTCTTAACCATTATCCCTACCATATAGCCAATTCTGGTTCAGCGGTTTTTGAAGGGTCAGAAAGAGATGAGGATACATTTTGTAAACGCTTGTACACGTGTGTACATCCGTTTACATTTACATCGTCATTATTTTTGTAAACGTTGTACACGTCCCCTAGGGACACGTTTACATCGTTTACATTTTGAGCCAGCGCCCATACCCCCCGCCCTACGTTTACTGCCTTCTCCCGCTTTTCTAAATTACTCAAAAGATTCGCTATCGCCTGTCTGGACTTTCCGGTCTGTTCGGCAATATCTTTTAAACGCATGCCCTCCGGCCCGGCTTCCTCCAAAACCGCCAATATTTCTTCCTGTTTTTCCGGTAGCTTTTCTTCCGGTTTTTCCGCGTCGCCCAGTATCCGCCAGAACAGGAAATCATTGTCAAACACGATTCGTTTATGGGTCGGTTCTATATCGCGGCCTTGTATCCGTAATATTCCCTCATGTGCGGTATCTTTCTTGTGAAGGAAAATAAGGGTATCCACCGCGCCCGATATGCCCTGGCTCCCCATCATTTCATCCTGCCATGCCTCCCCCTCGTTCCGATTGCTTCCTTTGCGCGAATGATGAACAAGAATTACGGATACGCTGTTTTTGGTCGCCCACCGGTGAATTGCCGATACAAGGCGGTAATTTTCAGAATAGGCATTGTTATCATCGGACGGGGCAAATATCCCTAATGTGTCGATTATGACGAGTTCGATAGAAGGGCGGGCCTTTTTGTAGCGGTCAAGTTCGGCAATACCGCCGCCATTCCATTCCTTCATGGTGACACAAAAAGCGTTATCCGGTTGCTCACTCCCCTGCCGCAGCAAGCGGTCTTTTATACGGCGGCCGCGGTCTTCGAGAGCCAGATAAAGAATATCGCGTTTCTTTACCGGTATAGTGCCGAAAGCCCTTCCGCCTGACGCTACGGCATCCGCAAGATGTGTCGCCAATATGCTTTTTCCTTTTTTGGGCGGGGCGAAAAGCAAGGTAACCCCCTCGGGAATAACAGCATCTACAATCCAATGAAGCGGTTCGTATTCAGTCCGGCATATATCGGCGAAGCTAAGAAGGGTAACAGAATTTGCCGCGGCTTTTTTTTTACTTATTGTGTGCAGTTCGTTCTGAATGAAACTCTCAATATCGGACGCTGAATTCGTCCTGTCATTGAGCTTGTCGATTATCATCTGTCGTAATGCGTTTAACTTACGCCGCTGATAAAGTTCTACAAGTTGCATCTGGTAATAGTCCGCATTTGCCGTTGAACCTACCGCATGTGATAATTCGGCAATGGCCGCCGCACCGCCCGCCGCTTCCAGGAGTTTTGTCTCGTCAAGGCGCTTTACAAGCATTAGAATATCAGGCGTTACACTCTCAGCCCGGAATGCTTTCAACGTTGAAAATACAAGCCGGTGTTGAGCGGTTCCAAAAATGTCAGGGGCAAAGCCGTCCGGTATTGCCGCGCCTTGCATGAAGCCGGAAAGAGCGCATCGCTCGACTTCAATGTCAATAAAGGGGGTTTGATTTGATTTAGTCATACCACTGCCCCCATGCTCTGGCCCAAATGTAATAAGGCAAGGCCGGTTTTAAGGGGCAAGCTGCAACCATACAAATTATCAGCTTTCAACGCCCGCTGAATCCAGGGGGCCATAACTTGATTCGCGGTTAAACGGGGCTTTCTTTTTTGGTTGGTTCGGTGTATATTTAATCTAGTTTTGCTTTCTGTCCGGTAGCCGCCAACCATTGCCCAGGTTCGGCGGTTATCCATTTATAAGGGCCTCCGCTTTTTCGGCCAGCTCGAAATCGGCGGACTGCCGGTTTCGGTAAAGAAACTTTTCCAAGTCAGATTGACGGAAAACTAAAACCTTCCCGCCGGGCTTGTAAAACGGCAGCTTCCGCTTGTGGCAAAGGTTATAGATGTAGGATTTTTTGTACCCTAAGAATTGGGCCGCTTCTTCAATATTAAGCGGTTTCTGTACGGTTTCGGTCATGTTTTTCTCCCTTGTTTCTCATTGCTTTTGTTTACAAGGAAAAGATAGAGTATGTTTTAGTGTCTTACATTCCCATTGGATTACTGTTTTTATTACTATTTGATTACCGTGGGATTACCGTTTTTGATCTTCGACCCGGCCCGTATATCTTCATTTGTTGATTTATGGTCTTGTTTGTAAATGGTTTTTTAGTTTTTTCGCAAATTAGATAGTCTCTGATCATGGCGTGGGTTAAATCATCAACCGTCTTTATATAAGCAGTAATAAATGCTGGTAAATTAGGACAAATATATTTTCCATTTTTCCATGTACGCAATACCGGAGTTTTCCCCTTTGTAAGTTCCTCAAGATTATTATTTGATGGGAGAATGATTTGCGGTTCCGTCGCTTCCGGGTTTTCAATAGTACCATTATTAACTATATTTTTTTGTTTGTCACCGTTTGCATATCCCAATGCTGCAATCTCGGATCTATATGAATTATACTCCCTGGCAAGTTCTTTTTTTTGTCTTTCATGCAATTCTATAAGGGGCTTATATTGCCCGGTATCATCTTCATACTCTCCGCTATC
>JAISQR010000520.1 GCA_031274035.1 Treponema sp.
GCTGCCGCCCGGAGGAGCCAGCGGGAAGCGCCGCTTCCCCTCCGGTGAACCCGGGGCTGCAAGCCCCGGAGCAGGATGGAAGGGAAGAACGGATGGCTTGCGAGAGGATACCGCAAGCCCGCTCCGTACCCCATCGTGCAAAGGCGGTTCATAAAATTGAATAAAAAAACCGGAAAGCCCCAAAGGGTTGCGTATTTCTGCGCGGATCCTTATCATGGAATTGCTTAAAGGCAACCCATAGGAGCGTCGTATGCGGAGAAAAGATCGGGAGATGCCCCGGGATTTTGCGGAGGCAGTGCTTGACCGTTGTATCTATGCGGTTCTGGCCACGGTCAATGAAGACGGAACCCCCTACTGTATTCCTCTTTCCATTGCACGGGAAGGAGACTGGCTGTACTTCCACAGCGCTCAGGAAGGGCGGAAGATCGACAATATGAAGGCCCGGAACCGGGTATGTCTCTGCGGTGTCGGGGATACCCAGGTCCCCGAAGGCAGGTTCACCATAGCATATACATCCGCAGTGGTTACAGGCACAGTCCAGGCGGTGCAAGAGGATGCTGAAAAAATCCATGCGCTGCGGCTCATCTGCCTGCGGCATACCCCCGAAGCGCTGGCCGGTTTTGACGCGGCGATAGCCCGACAGCTCGCCGTAACCGGAGTATGGAAGCTCCACATCGACGAAATTTCCGGGAAGCGGAACCAGGCATGATCCTGCACCGAGCCGGCTGACGGGTTTCCGTATAAAATGCCGAGCCGGTTCCGGCGCTAGGGCTGACAAACCGCCTTGTATAGGCTATCCTTAACCAAGGAGTTGCTATGTCTATTCATATCGCGGCAAAACCAGGGGATATTGCAGAGGCGGTTTTACTGCCGGGAGATCCCCTGCGGGCCAAATTCATCGCCGAGACGTTTCTGGAACAGTCCCGTCAATACAACCAGGTACGGAACATGTTCGGCTATACCGGGTTGTATAAGGGTAAACCCGTATCGGTTCAGGGTACGGGAATGGGGATCCCTTCAATTTCCATCTATGCTCATGAATTATTCAGAGACTACGGGGTAAAGCGGGCCATCCGGATCGGAACCGCCGGGGCTATCCAGGAAGCGGTGAAGCTCCGGGATCTCGTGATAGCCCTAGCCGCATCTACCGATTCAGGGGTAAACCATATCCGTTTCCAGGGAAGGAGCTTTGCTCCCACCGCTTCCTTCTCCTTGCTTAAAACCGCCTATGATGCGGCGGTTTCCCGAGGCTGGCAACCCAAGGTTGGCCCAGTGGTTTCTTCGGATAGGTTTTACACCGAAGACCCGGAGGAATGGAAGATCTGGGCCCAATTCGGCTGTCTCGCGGTGGAAATGGAATGCGCCGAACTCTATACCCTGGCCGCCCAATACGACCGAGAGGCCCTCACCTTGCTGACCATCTCCGACAGCCTCATAAGCCATGAGCAGACCACTGCGGAAGAGCGGCAAACCACTTTTACCCAGATGATGGAGGTAGCCCTGGAAACCGCGATTTCCTGATGATTCCCCTGGGGGTTCAATGAATCCGCCCCTGTTATGGAGGATACGAAAAACCAGTTGACTATCCGCATCCATATACAGTATACTCTCTATAACGCCCAGATGGTGAAATTGGCAGACACGCTGGTTTCAGGTACCAGTGCCTTTACGGGCTTGGGGGTTCAAGTCCCCCTCTGGGCAATAGCCGGGTCAAGGCTTTTGAGCCACTTCTGAACTTGTTCGTGCACGAGCTTCCGTTCTTGTTTAAGCGGATTGATAAAGACCTGTTCCCCCACCACGGTATTATCCGCAAGGCTCCGTTTCAGTTTGTCGAAGACTTTGCCTTTACCCCCTGCACAACAACAGAAAAGGGCAACCTGCTTACCGATGATCCGGGTTTGTTCCAAAAAGGTATCCAGCGCAGGGGCTGGAGAGCCTGCCCAAACCGGCGTACCGATGATGATAAGCTCATAGGACGCACTATCAAAGGTATAGGGCTTGAGGGAAGGTTTTTGATTCAGCATTACCTGACGGCCCCCCCATACATATTTTGCCAGACCCTTCCGCTGTTTTTCCTCTTGTAAGTGCAGGTCCAAGAGCTCCGCATGGGCTATCTCCTGAATCTGTTCGGCTATCAGTCTGCAATTGCCTTCATAAGAAAAATAAATCACCGCAGTTTTCATGTGTTGAGCTTACCGTGCATAGGGCTTGATACGCAATACCGGCTTCAGGGCCGGCGCACATAACAATTTTTGTCCACGAATTACACAGATTTAAGAACGGTGGTCATTCCATAATTCGCGTTAATTCGTGTCATTCGCGGACTCTTTTGTTTATGCTCACCCTGGGGGAACAAAGACTAAACCCCTCAAAATCAGTACCATGGTTCCATGACGCACCTTGAAAAAGATACGCAAGAAAAAAAGAACTTTGATCGGCCGCTTTTCGAGATCTTCGCCTCCTATTACCGGCCCCATAGACTGCTCTTTGGAGCGGATATGCTCTGCGCGTTTTTGACCGCCGCAGCGGATTTAGCCTTCCCCATGATGACCAAATACGCCATAGACCGGCTCCTTCCCGGAGAGTTGTACCGGTTCTTTTTAGTCATGATCGGCCTCATGCTGCTGCTCTACGGAGTACGCACGGGGTTTTCCTACTTTGTTACCTACTGGGGCCATACCGTGGGGGCCTATATCGAGGCGGATATGCGGCGGGACCTATTTAATCACCTCCAGGAACTTTCCTTTTCGTTCTACGATAACAACCGTACCGGACAAATCATGTCCCGGGTTACCAACGATCTCTGGGAGGTAACCGAACTGGCCCACCACGGCCCGGAGGACCTGTTTATTTCCCTGATTACCCTCCTGGGCTCGTTTGTGCTCATCTTCTGCATCCACTGGGAAATAGCCCTGGCGCTGCTCATCCTGGTTCCCCTGCTGCTCCTGCATACCCTCCGTTCCCGGTCCCGGATGATGCGGGCTTCCAAACAGGTGAAAGCGCGGACCGCGGAAATCAACGCATCCTTAGAATCGAGTATATCCGGCATACGGGTTGCCCAGGCCTTTACCAACGAATCCTACGAAGCAGTTAAATTTAAGCGCGGCAATGAAGGCTTCAAAGCCGCCAAGAAAACCTACTACAAATCCATGGCAGACTTCCATTGCCGGCTGGAATTCATCATCCACATCCTCAACGTGGCGGTCATCGGCCTTGGGGGACTGCTCATCATGGCCCATAAGATGAACCTGGCGGAACTCATTACCTGCAACCTCTTTGTCAGCGCCTTCCTGCAGCCCATACGGCGGCTTGCCAACTTTGTGGAACAGTACACCACCGGCATGGCGGGGTTCAGCCGCTTCGTGGCGATCATGGGTATCGAAAAGGACATCACCGATGCGCCCAATGCACGGGAACTTACCCACGTACAGGGAACCATCGAATACCGGGAGGTGAGCTTTTCCTATAACCAGGCGGTCCAGGTACTGGAACACATCAACCTGCGGATCCCCGCGGGGAGCACCCTTGCCCTGGTAGGCCCTTCAGGAAGCGGTAAAACCACTATTGGTCACCTCCTGCCCCGGTTTTATGAGATCCGAGAGGGCAGCATCACCATTGATGGCACGGATATCCGGGATATACGCCTCAAATCCCTGCGGAACAACATCGGCATCGTGCAGCAGGAGGTGTTTCTTTTTGCGGGGAGCATTAAGGAAAACATCGCCTACGGACGTATCGGGGCGGCGGACGAGGAGATCATCGAGGCGGCTCGGCGGGCGGAAATCCACGAGGATATTATGAAGATGCCCCAGGGGTATGAGACCCTCGTTGGGGAGCGGGGGATTAAACTTTCCGGGGGACAGAAACAGCGGGTGAGCATTGCCCGGGTGTTTCTCAAAAACCCGCCGATCCTGATTCTCGACGAGGCCACCTCCGCGCTGGATTCCACGACGGAACTCAAAATTCAGCGCGCCCTGGATGCCCTCTCCCAGGGACGCACCACCCTGATCATCGCCCACCGGCTTTCCACCATCAGGAACGCCGGCTCCATCGCGGTCATTGACACCCAGGGCGTACAAGAGCAGGGCAGCCACGAGGAACTCTTGGCCCGCGGGGGCCTCTATGCCCGACTCTATGCCGCGCAGTTTCTCGCGGAAGGAGGCATAGGGCCTGGATTATCCGCTTGATTTGCTTAACCCCGCAGATACGCGTCTTATTCGAGCTGGTACGCCCGGGGTGCAGTGTAAAAGGTATTAGGCGCAATACGCCTACTTGAAAAATTTATGATAGTATAATATTCTAGAATAACAGATTTTAATTATAGGAGGAAGATATGAATTCAATGGAAATTCTTAATTCAAATTTATTACAAACGGTAATTATATTTTTAACAGGATCAATCGCATTAATTATTTATTTTGCCAACAAAATATCTGAAAAAAAGGATGCTGCTAGAATAATTTTAAATGAAATTCGATTAGCAGAAAAAGCAATCATAGAGATAAAAAATAACAAAGCAATAACTGAATTATCAATTATATTACCAAATAATACATGGCAATTCAAAAAACACTTTTTTTTAAAAGATTTGGATCAAGATGAATTAAATTTAATAAATGATTTTTATTACAAATGTACTTATGCGGAACAATACCGGAATATCTTTTATGATATAAGAAATAATTCAATATCAATAAAAGCGTCATATTTGCAACAGAAATTAATCGATATAATGCATGAAGCCTTTATAAATAATAAAGGGGAAGATTATTATGCAAAGGCAAAGGATTTTTTAATAAAAAATGCAAATGAAGAAGATTTTATTTTTATAGCAAATACACCAAGGAATAATATCATTCTTTACATTGAGAATATTATTATGATTACTCCAACAAATGCGGGAAGAATATTAAAGAAGATAGCAAAATAAATAAAAAGGCGTACTGTGCATAACGAGACTGTCGAATTAATCATTCTTAAAGATGGGAACATCCCCATATGCGTATACTTAACCACAGAATATGCGGATTTTCACGGATTAAAATGAAGCTATCACCCACAAAATCCATGCCATTCCGCGAAAATCTGCGGACAAATTTTTATAAGTAAACG
>JAISQR010000248.1 GCA_031274035.1 Treponema sp.
ATACCAGTTTCCGTTTTGAATCAATTGAAATTTTATCTCCGTTTCTGAAAAGGGGCGGTTTAATAAAAGGTACGGTAAAGTTGACCAATATAGGGAAGCTGGCAGGGGAAGAAGTAATACAGATTTATGTTGCCAAAGATGAACTCAGATTTAATGATCCGCTTTGTTCTCTCAGATTCTTTAAGCGCGTAACTTTATCTGCCGGCGAGTCAGAGGTGATTGAATTTGAATTACCTGATTCCGCCTTTGAGACTGTTAATGCCGCTGGTCAATCGGTTCTGATAGAGGGTGTTTACACAGTCATCGCGGCAAACGCCGCACCTCTTCCGATTTCGGTAGAAAAAGGCGCCACCCCTCCGGTTGCGGTAAAAATAAAGATTATATCTTCTGAATGAAAACAGAAAAAACGACAGTCCGTCGCACAGGCACCCCGGCCTTTGGGTAGACCGGAACCGCTTGTAGCAGATTTACCGCTTACCCCGCAAGCAGTTTATTGATAGCCGCGGCCGCCCTGCTATTCCTTTACCGCCCCCAGCATAATCCCCGAGATGAAATACCGCTGGATAAAGGGGTATACCACCAACATGGGGATCATGGCGATGAACACCTTTGCCGCGTTCAGGGACTTGTTGGAGAGCTTGAGGTATTCTTCAAGCTGTTCTCGCGAGAGGGTGGACATGGAAGCCTGAATATTCACAACCAACTGGCGGATATAGGTCTGGAGGGGATAGCGGCTTTCGCTGGTGGTCAACACCAAACCCTGAAAGAATTCGTTCCAGTGATAGACGCTGGTAAAGAGCACAATCGTTGCGATAACCGGAATAGAACAGGGAACCACCACCATAAAGAGAATCTTCCAGGGGCCCGCCCCGTCAATCACCGCTGCTTCTTCAAGGTCAGAGGGAATAGACCGGAAAAAATTCACCATCAGTATCAGATTGAATACCGGAAGGCTCCCTGACAACACCAGCCCCCAAATGGAATCTATCAGGCGGTAATTCTTCACCGTAATATACCAGGGAATAGTTCCGCCGTTAAAAAGCATACAAAAAATAATGACCCACATTATCGCGCCCCGGGGCTTGAAGTCCTTTTTCGATTTTGCCAAAGGATATGCCATGAGGATAAGCACAAAAAGTGTAATCGCCGTTCCAAGAACCGTGCGCTGAATAGAAATCCAGAAAGAATTGAAGAATGAAATATCCCTCATGATCTCTCTGTATGATTGAAGAGAAAATCCTATCGGATAAAAAGTAACAAGACCGGCGTTGGCCGCGGCTTTTTCCGATATTGAAAGACACAGGGCATACCAAATCGGGTAAAGGCAAAGCAGCGTCAGGATTCCCATCAGGATCAAATTGAACACATTAAAGACATATTCGCTTATTGATTTACTTTTAATCATGACAACCTCTTAAAATACCCGGTAATCGGCAAACTTGTATGCCATCAGATACGAGACAACAATAAGTATAAAACTTACCACTGACTTTATAAGACCCGCCGCGGTTCCCAAAGAAAACTGGAGATTAACGAGACCTATACGGTATACCCAGGTGTCTATAATATCTCCGGTAGAATAGACCATGGGGTTATAGAGGTTGTATATCTGATCAAAGCCGGCGTTAAGCACATTCCCCAGGCTCAGGACGCCGATGACCACAATAGTGCTCATAATCCCCGGCAGCGTAACATGCCAAGTTGAACGCAGGCGGCCCGCTCCGTCTATAGCCGCCGCTTCGTACAGATTGGGGTTTATCCCCGTTAATGCCGCCAGGAATATGACGGCGTTATAACCGAATTCTTTCCAGACTTCGGTCCAAATGGCAATAGCTCTGAAAACAGATGAATCACTCATCCAGACTTTCGGTTCAAGGCCAAACAATCCCGCAACCGTATTAACAACTCCCCTGTAAGCAAAAATATTCAGTACTACACTGGCAAGTATAACCCATGATATAAAATGGGGCAGATACACGATGGTCTGTATTGCTTTCTTAAACAACGGACGGCGTACTTCATTGAGCAAAAGGGCAAAAAGCAGGGGAACAACAAGATTCAGAATCATCTTGCCCACGGCGATAATTACGGTATTAATTGTAACCTGAACAGAATCGCCCAGCATGAAGAGGTATTCAAAATTATCAAGCCCTGTCCATCTGGAACGGAAGAAACCTCTAGCGGGATTAAAATCCTGAAAAGCCATAACAATTCCGTACATCGGAACAATACTGAAAAGGAAGAGCCAGAGCAGGCCCGGCAGAACCATAAACCAATAATTGAACTGAAGAGTAGTTTGCCTTTTCATATAATACGAACTCCTTGGTACGGAATAGGGCCCGCATAAACACAGGCCCTTTTTGATGAAGTTTTACTACCTTAAGTATTCATTCGCCACACTGTCCAATACGCCCTGTCCGCCCTGAGCCATCCAGTCAGAAACAAATTTGTCAAAGGCGCTCACCGGGAGCTGGCCGATAATGATCTTCATAATGGTTTCCTGCTCCATTTTATACAGGTTAGGCCAGCGCTGTTCCAGCACATCGGTAAGAACATAATTCACGCTGTAGACTTCCTTATCGGGTTTGATATCCGAAAAAGGCCTGGCGCCTACCATTATTGAGAATATTCGCTGGAAATCGCCGAAATTTACGTTCTGATCGAAATCTCCGATATTGAGATTTCTGTTCGGCTGATAACGGGGAATGATAGGCTTTACAATCTGGACATCTTTCCACAGGAGTTTATACGGAGAAGTTGTATCGTTGTAATCAGCGGGTTTGGCTTCGTTCTTGAGGATCTTGTGCAGCACATTATAGGTTACTTCAAGTTCGTCCGCGGGGGCCAGAACCGTGCGCAGGGGGATCCACGCGTCGCTTACCGTCTTATCAATTACGCCTTCCATCGGACCTTCCGCGTTGTAGGTGATCACAACCGCCGCGGCGGTATCGGGAGAAGCTCTCCGGGAAATCATTAAAGCGGTGGTGCTGGGGGCTTTCTGTGATACATTCCATTTTCCGTTATCGTCGTAAACAGGATAAGCCTGCCAGTTTGCGTTGGGATTGTTTTTGAAAGAATCGCCATTGCCGTAACCGATGGCCCACCACGGACCAAAAAAGATCCCCGCCTGGTTGGCGTTAACCAGTTCACCGGTACGATCCCTGGAACCCATTTCTGGATCGATAAGGCCGTCTTTGTACCACCGGGCAAGGCGCTCCAGGGCAGGTTTCATGTTGGGGTTCAGGGAACCGTAGGAAACAGTTTTGTTGCCGTTGTCTATAAAATAACCGGGGTACACATCATAAGCGTTGAACACCGGATCGAAAGTTTTGTCATTACCCAGGGAGTCGATAAAGGTGCGATAAGGCCTGCCGTTCTTGTCCGGACCGGCGATAGGAACTGTTGCCGCGCCGGCGGGAGCGTTTCTCTTGAATACCCGCGCAACATTTTCAATGTCATCCAGCGTTTTGGGAACAGGAAGATTATACTGATCAAGCCAGTTCTTCTGGATGCACATAATCGTTATGCCGTCTCCCATTACGGAGGCGTTAGGCAGAGCGATCATTCTTCCCTCATAAGAAGCTGTTTCAATAGCTTTGCCCTTGAAGGAATCCAGCATACCCTTTACTTGATTGGAAGCATACTGCTCGTAAAGATCGGTAACATCGTAGAGCTGGCCCGCCTTTGCCGCCTTAAGGACGTAGTTATAGTTCGGCGCGACAAGCGCGTCGGGAAGCGAATCGCTTGCGATGCAGAGGGACACTTTCTGGCTGTAGTCCTCACCGGAAGCGGCGGTCCAGTCAACAATGATATTAATGTTGTACTTGTCCAGATAATATCTGGTATACTGGTTACTGCCTGCGGTATCTCCCCTGGGAAGGGTACTATCCAGAGGATTCACCGCATGCCCGATGTGCACATCCACCGGCTTGGTGAATTTGCTGAACGCAAGATCATCGCCGGTGAGCCCCGGGGGTGACAGCGTGGGTTTGCCGGAACCGCCCGCCGCCTGTCCACCGCCCGCGGAAAATACCGGGGAAACGCCAAGAATAAATATTACGCTTACTAATAGTATAGAATGTTTCATTCTATATTCCTCCTGAGAAAATATTTATGCGGACATACATCCACATGATACACATAAAAAAACGCAGAATAAGTTATTTTGAAATACTATAAACCGCCTAACGTTTTTTCTTCCGCAAAATACAGGGTGCAGCAATTATTATTAATTAAAAACGTCAAAAACCTCCTTGGATAAATTAACTTATAGAAAAACAAAACCACTTAACATAAACATAATAAATCAAATTGTGTTGTCAAGGGGAAAAACGTAAATTTACTAAAAATTTTTGACGGCACGGTTCTCAAACAAACAATATGTGTTTTTCTGAAAATCGTGCCGTCGAAAAGTGAAAGGGAGTTATTGGCGGAATTGTGGCGGAATTGCCGCTTACCCTGCAAGCAGTTTATTGATAGCCGCGGCCGCCCGGCGGCCTTCGCCCATGGCCAGGATCACCGTAGCCGCGCCAAGGACTATATCGCCCCCGGCATAAACCCGGTCCAGGGAGGTCCGCTGATCCCCGCCCACCGTTATACGGCCCCTGCGGTCCGCGTTCAGGTTGGCGGTGGAACGCACAAGGAGGGGATTGGACTCGTTACCCAGGGCCACAATCACGGTATCACAATCAAAGACGTATTCCGATCCGGGGATAAGCGCCGGGCTGCGGCGGCCGGAAGCGTCCGGCTCACCGAGCTCGAATTTTTGGACTTCCATGCCTATGACCCGGCCCTGATCATCCCCCAGAATCCTGGCGGGGTTCCGCAGAAAATTGAAGACTATGCCTTCTTCCACGGCGTGCTCCACCTCTTCCGCCCGGGCGGGCATTTCGTCGCGGGTACGGCGGTAGATAACGTGGACCTGCTCCGCCCCGA
>JAISQR010000270.1 GCA_031274035.1 Treponema sp.
GAATTCGCCGACGAATGGGGCTGCGTGTGGAGCAATATACAGGAAGGGATGGAGTCCATCGTTACCGGCCACCCGGTCAAGACCAGGGAGGATATTAGGACGCTGAAGATCCCCGATGACAGGACGGGCCGGATACCCCACGGCTTCATGTACCTCAGGCTCCTGGACCTCCGGGGCTTTGAGGAGGCCATGTTCGACTTTGCCGAAGAAGCGCCGGAATTGCAGATACTTATCGACAAGGTTCTTGAGTATAATATGCTGCAACTGGATGTTGCCTTAAAAAAGAACAACGGCTCTGTCCAGTATTTTGGCGATGATCTCGGTATGCAGAAGGGCCTTGCTATCGGGCGGGAAAAATGGGTCAAATATATGAAGCCTTGTTTTACCGCCCTGTACGCGAAAGTTCATGAAGCGGGGAAACTGGTCTATATGCACACCGATGGCTGTATCTGGGAGATCATGCCGGATTTGCAGGAAACAGGGGTCAATATGATCAACCCCCAATACCGGGCGAACGGCCTTGAAAACCTGGTCAAGGTGTGTAAGGGAAAGATCCCTATCAATCTGGATCTGGACCGCCAGATGCTGCCCTTCGCAACCCCCGCTTCGATTGAAGAACATATTCGGGAATGTATCGAGGCGTTATACCTACCGCAGGGGGGACTCGGTATCAATCTGGAACTGGGACCGGACGTCGGTATTGATGTAATCGAAGCCGCGCTTGCCGCGTTGGAAAAATACCGCTATTATCCATCCGGGGTTAAGGAAAAATAAGATGACATCAAGAGAAATGTGCGCGCCCTGTTCGCCGCCTGGGACGAGTTTACAGGAAGTCATTGACCATTGATAATCTGACAACCGATCATCTTTACCGGCTCATCACCTCATCCCGCCACTGTATTGCTCTGACCGGAGCGGGGGTGAGTACCCTTTCAGGCATACGGGATTTCCGGGGCAAGCACGGTCTCTACATGGAGCCGGACACGGAATTTCCGCCTGAACGGATGTTTGACATAGAGTGGTTTGAAAAAGACCCCTCCCTGTTTTATCGGAATATCGGCCCTCTTGTGTATACGGTTCATGAAAAGAAACCCTCGGTGGTCCATACGGTTTTGGCGGAATTGGAAAGGCGGGGCTTCCTCAAGGCGGTGATCACCCAGAACATAGATATGCTCCACCAGAAAGCGGGAAGCCGCCGTGTTATAGAACTCCACGGATCGCCGCGCATCCACTACTGTCTCCGGTGTCCCGGCATCAGGGTGGGTTACGAGGAAGCCGCCGCCATAGTAAAGGCCGGCGGTATGCCCCACTGCCCACAGTGCGGCAGGGTCTTAAAGCCGACCATAACCTTTTTCGGTGAGCCGCTCCCCCTGGACGCCCGCCGGGAAGCGGAGACCGAGGCCCAGGACGCGGACCTGCTGCTTGTCCTGGGGACCAGTCTGACGGTATACCCTGCCGCGGACATCCCCCATACCACGCTCCGCTGTGGAGGGAAGCTGGTTATTGTCAACGAGACGCCGACGCCGCTGGATGAAAACGCTGTTTTCCGGGGTGGTGATTTGGGAGAAGTGTTCGGCAATCTGCTTCTTTAACCGGCGCGTTTTTCCCGTGTTTTCCTGAGAAACTTCTCGTTTTCCACAATGAACCGGCCATGGGTACCTTCGCCTATTTTTCCGGCTTCATCCCAGGCCTCTACCCGGAAAAGCAGTCGGCGGCCGTCTATTTCCAGAAGTTCAGCGGCAGCCCTGACAATCATACCCGGCGGCGTGGCGGAAAGGTGCTTCACGTTGAGTTCCGTGCCCACGGTGGAGAAGCCCGGCGGGAAAAACAGCTCTACCGCGGCGGCGGCGGCGCCTTCCATCAGGGCGATCATGCAGGGGGTGGCATATACCGCAAGGCCGCCCGACCCCCAGGATTCGGCGGTATTTTCGGCAGTAACGGTTTCCTGTTTTTCGCCCTTCATGCCGGGCTTGATCAGGGTATCAAAGTCCATGGGGGTATTATAGCTGTTTTGAAAATCCGTGGAAAGCCCCGTAATGTAAAAAATAAGCAAGGAATGTAAAAACTTTATAATTGTGCTCCTGCTCAAGGTACGAAATAATAATGATTATATTATTCTTTGGAGGTTTTTATGTATAGAAAAATTAGTGGTTTGACATCTGCCTTTACGGCGGTACTTTTCCTGCTGCTGTTCCTGGGTACGAGCGGCAGCTTGGCTGCGGCGGGAGGCAGTCAGGGCGGTTCCTCTTCACAGGCGGCTTCAACAGCGGCGCCGGGGCCTTTCGGCAAATACACGCCGGCTATTGAGGTTACGGCGGTCAAGAACCTGGGGGCCGGTAATCTGTTATTCCCTCCGGGAGACAGCATCGACAACAATGTGTGGACCCGGTATTACGAGGAGGTTCTGGGAGTTAAGCTGAAGTATACGTGGACGACCAATGAACAGCAGTATGCTCAGAAAGTTAATATCTCAATTACTTCTAATGACATTCCCGACATTATGGTGGTAAACAATGTCCAGCTCAAAATGATGTACGAAAACGGACAACTGATGGATATGACCAATGTACTTTCCCAGTACATTGCCCCCTTTACACGGGAAATCGTCTATCAGGATAATGGGGATGCCATTAAATCCGCCACCTTTGACGGCAAGCTTTACGCCATACCCTTAACCGGTTTCGGCCTGGGCAATGCCATGGTACTTTGGGTAAGGACAGACTGGCTTACAAAGCTGGGGCTTTCCATTCCTAAAACAGCGGAAGAATTTTTGGCGGTCGCCGATGCTTTTACCAACCGTGATCCTGACGGTAACGGCAGAAAAGATACCTACGGCCTTGCCATATACAAGGATCTTTTTGACGGAGGCTTTGCCTGTCTGGAAGGGTTCTTCAATATGTACGGCGCGTATCCCCATATTTGGGTTCCCAACGGCAGCAATTTGGAGTACGGCAGCGTTCAGCCCGCGGCCAAGACCGCATTGGGGACCTTACAGGATATGTTCCGCCGGGGCCTCATCGATCCGGAATTTGGCGTAAAAGACGCTCCCAAGGTAGCCGAGGATGTAATGTCCGGCAGATTCGGCCTCATGTTCGGACAGTTCTGGAATGCCGCGTGGATCAATTCCGCCAAGGTGGCAAACCCAACTATGGAATGGGTTCCGGTTTCCATACCTTTTACCGCAAGCGGAAAGACGCAGATCCCCTTTGGAACTACCACCTATGCGGCGATATCCGCCAAATCAAAAAATCCTGAAGCCGCGGTAAAACTGCTCAATCTACAGCTTGAAAAATCTTACGGCGCCACTGCGGAATCAACCCGGTTTAACATCACTCCTGAGGGGTTTGGTCCTTTTGCGTATCCCCCTCTATATATGGAACCGGGGATGAAAAACTTCGACGCCGCAACGGCGGTAACCGACGCAATCAACCGGAAGGATCCGTCAAAACTCAACGATGAACAGCTCAACTATTATGAGATGAGCTTGAAGAGCTTGGCCGGAGATCATGACAACAACAACTGGCATCAGCTCAAGATGTTCGGGCCCGCAGGTTCCCTTACAGTGATGCGCGGATATTGGGACAGCAACAAAGTTCAGGCGGATCAGTTCTTTGGAGTGCCGACACCCACAATGACAGAAAAACTTTCTACCCTGAACAAGCAGGTTCTGACGGATTACACCAATATTATCCTTGGAGCTTCCCTGGATACCAGTTGGGACAGTTTTGTCCGGAACTTTGGTACTCTGGGAGGGACCCAGATGACATCAGAAGTGAATGAGTGGTATAAAACGCAGCGTTAGCAGTGTTACTTGATAGCCGGGAGAAAGGGCGCAATTGTCCTTTCTTCCCGGTATAAGCGGAGTTTGAGATGAAAAAGAAATTTGTCTATACCCTTCCCTTTTATCTTATGCTGCTGCCAGCCATGGTACTGCTTTTCATTTACAATTATATACCTATGATAGGCAATCTCATGGCCTTTGAACGGTTTAATGCGGTACGCGGTCTTTTCAAGTCTCAATGGATAGGTTTTGATAACTTCCGTTATGTATTCTCTATGCCCGATACTCCGCAGGTTTTGTGGAATACTTTTTATATTGCCTTCCTCAAGGTGGTTACGGGGATTATCATTCCGGTCTTTTTCGCCCTGCTGATCAATGAAGTGGGATCGGTCTTTTATAAGCGGCTTATCCAGACTATCATTTATTTCCCTCATTTTCTAAGCTGGGTCATACTTGCGGGTATTCTGATTGATGTATTGTCCCCCTCACAGGGGGTTATCGGCCGGTTTTTTACTTTTGTCGGATTAAAACCCATCTTTTTTTTGGGAGACCCAAAGGTTTTTCCCTACACCCTGGTTTTTACCGAGAGCTGGAAAGAATTCGGTTTTGGTACGATTGTGTACTTGGCGGCCCTTACCGGAATTGATCCGAATCTCTATGAAGCGGCGATGATTGACGGGGCAAACCGGTGGCAGCAGACTTTCTATGTTACCATCCCCGGAATTTTGCCCATCGTGATGCTGATGACTATCCTCAGCATGGGGAATATACTCAACGCGGGGTTTGATCAGGTATTCAATCTCTATAGCCCGCAGGTTTATAAGACCGGAGATATTCTGGATACCCTTGTTTACCGTATGGGCCTCATAGACGCGCAATACGGCGTTGCTACGGCGGTGGGCCTATTCAAGTCGTTAATATCTTTTGTAATGCTGGCGGTGTCCTATACATTGGCCTACCGGTTTACCGATTACAGGGTTTTCTAAAGGAGGATACGGATGAAGCAACTATCGTCCGGACGGCGGATATTTGTCATAATCAACTATATCTTTCTTACAGGGGTGGCTTTTTTCTGCATTCTGCCTATGCTGAATCAGTTTGCCATTTCTCTCAGCACCGATGCCATGGTTTCTACGGGAACAGTGGGATTGCTGCCCAAACAGATAACGTTAAAGTCATACCGCTTTATGGCGCAAAAACCGGAATTCTTTTCGTCCCTTATCGTCTCCCTGGAGCGGATTGCCCTGGCGGTACCTTTAAGCCTTGTGGTTTCTATACTGGCGGCCTATCCTCTTTCCAGACAAAACAGTCAATTTAAGGCGCGGAAATATCTGATATGGTATTTTATTGTACCCATGCTATTTTGGGGCGGCCTTATTCCCACCTATATGGCGGTACGGAATACAGGGCTCATCAATAAAATATGGGCATTAGTCATTCCCAGCGCTGTTAATGTGTTTAATATACTTCTTCTTATGAATTTCTTCCGGAATATCCCAAAGGAGATGGAAGAGGCCGCTCTGATTGACGGAGCGGGGAGCCTGCGCATCCTTGTATCGGTAATTCTCCCCATCTCCGCTCCGGTGATTGCAACAGTAGCATTGTTCTTTATTGTCAATCATTGGAATTCGTGGTTTGATGGTCTTATCTATATGAATTCACCCAGTAAGTATCCCCTGCAGACTTACCTGCAAACCAGGGTAATCGCCCACAATATGACGGCTATGGATTCCCTCCGGGAGGTAAGGGAGATGTCCACGGGGGTCTCGGACAGGACCGGAAAGGCGGCGCAGTTGTTTTTATCCGCCTTGCCTATTTTGGCGGTGTACCCTTTTCTGCAAAAGTATTTCACCACCGGAATTGTCATGGGCAGTGTTAAAGAATAAACGTAACAGTTTATATAATCATTTTTTATTAAGGAAGGAATTAAATGAGCAAGATTGTTTTTATCGGTGCGGGATCGATGGTTTTTACCCGGAATCTGGTTCGGGATATTCTGTCTTTTCCGGCGTTTTCCCGGGATCTTACTATCGCTCTGGTGGATATTGACCGGCAGAACCTTGATTACAGTAAAGCCGCTGTAGAACGGATCGTCAAGGAAGGACAGTATGGGGCGAAAGTTATCACCACCACCAAACGGGAGGAAGTTCTGGAAGGAGCGGACGGGGTGCTTATCACCATCGCGGTAGGCGGAGACGGGGCTACCCTGGTTGATGTGGGAATTCCGGAGAAATATGGTGTTACCGTTTGTGTCGGCGATACCCGTGGGCCCCAGGGCATATTCCGGTATCTTAGGACCATTCCCGCGGTAATGAAAATTATCCGGGATGTTGAAAAATATTGTCCCAACGCGATAGTTCTCAACTATACCAACCCCATGGCCATGATATGCCGTACCATTCAGCAGCTTAGTCCGGTAGTTACCACCGGACTCTGCCACAGTGTACAACATACGGCGGAAATGCTGGGAAGCTGGATTGGCGCTCCAAAAGAAGAAGTAACCTATCTCTGCGCGGGGATCAATCATCAAGCCCATTACCTTAATTTTAAGTGGAAAGGTAAAGACGCCTATCCGCTGATTCGGGACAAGGTGCTTAATGACAAAGCCGTCTACAATTCCGAAAAAGTACGGAACGAGCTTTTCCTTCACTTGGGCTACTATGTAACGGAATCTACAGTACACAACAGCGAATACAACGCGTGGTTCCGCAAGCGGCCGGAGCTTATCAAGCAATATTTGCCGGAAGACTCCACCCGTACCGCGGAGAAGATACGCAAAGGGTTAGCGGCCTCGGATCAAAAACGAAAAGACACCATTGAGAAATGGCTTGCCGAACCTATAGACTTGCAACGGGGTCATGAGTATGCCGCGTACATTTTTAATGCGATTTTCGGCGATGGAACAATTTTTGAATTCAACGGCAATATCCGTAATTTCGGCCTTATTGATAATCTGCCGCAGGGTTCCTGCGTGGAGTCTCCTGTGGAAGCTTCAAAGGCGGGGCTGCGTCCCATACATGTAGGCCCTCTGCCGCCCCAGCTTGCTATCCTTAACGGCATCAATGCCCAGATTGAGGATCTTGCCGTAGAAGGCTACATTAACAGGGACAGGGAAAAAATTTATTACGCTAATTACCATGATCCCCTTACTTCGGCGGTACTTTCTTTGGAGGAAATCCGCAAAATGACCGATGAAATGTTTGCCGCCGGCAAGGGATGGCTGCCGTTCTAGTTCTTTTGGCTGTGTGCGGACTACCCCCTGAAAAATTCCAATCGGGTTTTCAGGGGGCGTTTATAAAAAGCATCATACTTTTCTATCCCTATACTCCTGCGGGGTCATGCCGAATTTTCTCTTGAAGACATTGGAAAAATACGCGGGGGACTCATATCCTACCATAGCGGCGACTTGGTTGATCTTGCGTTCCGTTTCTCGCAGAAGGCGGCAGGCTTCGGTAAGGCGGATGTCCAGAACGGCGGCGGTGATATTTTTTCCCGTCTCTTCCTTGAACCGCCGCGACAGATACGAAGGGTTAAGGAATACTTTTTCCGATAGTGTGTAAAGGGACAGATCCGCGCCGGGATTTTCCCGCATATAGGATAAAATGCGGCCGCTAAGAGCGTTGCCGGAATTCTTGCGCTGCCGGTACAACTGGATAAGCCGGCAGGCAAGAGCGCTGAATTGATTCAGCCTCTGACGGCGGTCCCCGGATAAACCATCTGATAAAAAAAGACGCAGGCCGGAATCGTCCTTTACAGTTTCGGACAAACCCCGCTCGGTGATGTACGAGAGCAGAGCGCCGTTGAGGAGGGTGTTGAATTCCAACAGTTCTATTCCACCGGTATCCTCGGTTCCGATAGAGTGGACAAGTTCCGCACTGATACGGCTCGTTTTCTCCGCATCATCCAGATTTAAGGCGAAAGTGAGTTTTTTGAGGCCTTCTTTATATCCTGCAATGGACTGTGCATTTTGAATGTTTGAACCAAAAGGTTCACCGAGAAAATATTCCATTTCCGCCAGAGCGATATGAGGTTCCAGCCTATTCGTTACCATAAATTTGAGTTCCGCAAATTTTTCGGAAACTTCCCGCCAGGGTGTAGGTTTCAGTTCCAGCACAAAAGAAATAGTTTCATGCAGGATACTGGCGCAGAACCGCTGAACATATTCCGCCATGGCTTTGAGCATTGCCCGGGCATGTACCTGACCCGCCGGAAACGCGGAACGGTACTGCATGATCCACGAGATTATATTTGCGCCTGTCCACGCAAGTTCACTGTGTACTCCCCCTGATATTTTTTTACGGACCGCCAGGTTTACGGAATTGACTGTTTCAGCGGAGGCCGGTGAACCCAAGCGGGCAGCTAGGAGCATGACCGGAGCTTCAGCATTAAGGGAAATTTCCAGCCGCTTAAAATCGCCGGTTAAACTTTGATCAACAACCGTATCGCCTGAGAGAATAGAACCCAGGAAATTCTGACGTACCAGGGGAAGGTAACGGTTTACCTGTTCCTTCGCCTTCTCAAGCAGCGCCGTGTTCCGGCTTTCTTTTTCGATTGTCTCAATACAACCGGTCACCGCGGCAAGCAGGGGTTCATAACCTTCGGTTTTCAAAATATACCTGGCGGCGTGGTACTTAATCGCTTGGACGGCGTATTCAAATTCATTGTAACCGGTTAAAAAAATAACCTGACAATCGGGCCAGGATGTGTGAATATCCTTGAGCAGTTCAATACCTGTTCTTCCGGGCATCTGAATATCAGTTATCACAATATCGAAAGACATTTTTTCAAGGCGTTCCAGAGCCTCAACCGCGGAATACGCCTTGTAAACATCAAGCTCGAAACGTACATCCGATTCCAGCATGTGGGCCAGGCTGTCGGTGATAATATCCTCATCGTCAACTACGAGTATCCGGTACATCTTCCGTTCCCATAGGTAAAATTATTTCCTGAATCGCTCCCCCTGAACCGGCGGCGGCTATCCTCAAACCATAAGGCGGACCGAATTTTAAACGCAGTCTTTTGTGAATGTTTACCAGTCCGGAAAAATCCTCCTTACCCTCCCCCGGAATAG
>JAISQR010000326.1 GCA_031274035.1 Treponema sp.
ACGGTGGCAAATATACACATCCGCCGGTATATTCCCATCGTTCCTAACCTGGGATGTTATTTGAAGCCGGGCTTTGGTCATGCCTTCATACAAGCCGTTGACGGCAATAAAAATCCCATCCTCGGCAATATGGACCTCATCGACCGCGGTTAACCAAACATTCCGGTAAATACCTGATCCGGTGTACCACCGGGAATTAGGCTGCAGGGAATTATTCACCCGGACGGACAGGAGGTTTTCTCCGGGGACCAGAAAGGCAGTAATATCGACAGAAAAACTGCTGTAGCCGTATAGCCGGCCCCCGGCTTTTTGTCCGTTGATATACACGGTGGAATCCATATATATTCCGTCGAACCGAAGGATATGTTTTTTCCCCGCTTCATCCCGGGGAACCGTAAAACGTTTACGGTACCAGCCGATACCGGTAACGGCATAACCTCCGCCCCCCCCGGCGGGGGCCTTCTCTTCCACCGGATAGTCAACGCTCCAATCATGGGGCAGCGTCAGGGGCTTCCAAATTCCGTCATCAAAAGCGGCTTCCGCAAAGGCGCCGTCGCCAAGGAAGAATTTCCATCCGTCATTAAAATTAACACAGAACCTCTGCGGTGCAGCCATAGCTATCGCTCCTTATTCATTTTAAAGATCCGGGACACGGTTAGTTGCCGTACTTAGCCAGAAAAGCTGCGTATTGAGACCGGTACTCCTGGATAATTTTATCAATACCCGCGGCTTTTAGCTTGCCCCGAAATTCGTCCATTTTGGCCCGGGTCTCTTTCCCGAAAGCCCCGCACTGAAAACTGGCGGAGTATTCTTCCAGCAGGGCGGAAATTACCGCCCATTCGGTGGTGATGGGGGTGGAGTCAAGGCGGAAGCCGTCGATGAGGGGTTCCCATACCCGGCTTCTTTGATTTGCGATAATGGGTTCCCGCTTCGCCGGCGCATTGGGGTCCGCAAGTTCCAGGGTGTGCGGGCTGTTCAGGGCCCAAGCCCAGGCATTAAATCCGTAATCCTCCGCTTCCGGCCCCGGAACATAGGTACCGTCGCCGTTGTTAATGTAATGCCGTCCGTCAATGCCGCCCTGGAGTAGATTCCGCAGGCCCTCATTGTTCTTCATCAGGTCCAGTGCCAAGGCCGTTCGTTCCGGGTGTTTTGAAGCTGAGGCAATCGCGAATGCGTTGTTGGCGTAGCCTGAAAGCCGCACCGGCTTGTCGGCGGTTATATCGTAGTATCCCGCCGTGCCGACACCGGTATTTTCCATGGACTGACCGGCCGTAAAGACCGTCATGTTCCAGAACAGGGTAGCGCTTTTTCCCTGGATAAAAGAATCCTGGGGGGCAATGGTGTTGTTAAGTACATTCTTGCTCCACACGTTATTATCCGCCCATTCCGCCATTTCCAGGGCGTAATCTAGCCACCAATCGGTCATAAAAAAGAAATTCAAGTCCTCAGGACTAGGTTCTTTTTTACCGGTACCATCCCAGCAAAAGTTATAGTCCGCGGTCATTTGAATATCCCGATCCTGCCAGAACACATAGAGAATTTCCGCGGTATTGGATGCCGCCGCAAAGGCCTGTATGGCGGGTTCGTTCTTCGCGATGGTAAAAAGATAATTCTCCAGAGCGGCCCAGGTATTCGGTTCCGGGAGCCGGTACTTGGTGCGCAGATCCTCCCGGAGAACCAGGTACTTATATCCATCCCACTGGGAAAGATTTTGAGGTATCGCATATACCTTCCCCTTGGAAAGCATCTGGAGCCATGCGGTCTGGGGCAGTGTGTTGAAGGTAGCAGGAAGCCATTGTTTTCTGAAATCCTCGGTTATCTCCAAAAAAGAGCCCTTGGTAGCTTCCTGTTCGTAGTAGCACCAGCCGGCGGTGAACATCAGGTCCACATCTTCCCCGCTGGAAAGAATCAGGGCGTATTTAGTTGCCAGATCGCCCCAGGCGATAAAGACAACTTCGATGGTAGTGTTCAGGACGGGTTTAAAGTATTCCTCGTTTGCCTTGGCAACTACCTCCTCCAGTCCCTTTGGGGTATCCCCTACCATATACACATAGAGGGTAAGGGGATCATTCAGATTATACCCCGCATAGATTGGATCGGTACTGCTAAAACTTCCCGAAGCCGCCGCGCCGCCGGATTTGCCGCATGAAATGCTCATCAAAGAGAGCAGCAAAAGTGCCAGCATCCGAATAACGTATTTCATATCCTTCCTCCTAAAACATAGATCCGGCTCAAAACCGGCTGAGTACCTGTTTAACTATCTCAGCCCTTAACCGCTCCGATGGTAAGGCCCTTAACAAAATACTTCTGTACGAAGGGATAGGCCAGCAGCATAGGCCCCGTGGCGATGACCGTCATGGCCATCTTCATGCTTTCCATGGGAACCGTGCTAAAGGCCAGCCCCGATTTTTCCGCCACCCGCTGCATGGCCTGGGCGCTTTGAAGCATATTCTGTAAATAATATTGCAGGGTGTAGAGCTCCTGATGCCGGCTGTTGATAAAGAGCATGCAATTATACCAGTCATTCCAATAGCCCAGGGCAATAAAGAGCCCGATGGTGGCAAGCAGAGGGATGCTGACGGGCAGTATCAAGCGGAAATAAATGGTAAAGTCGTTTGCTCCGTCTATCTTGGCGGATTCCACAATTTCAAAGGGTATGGCCCGGAAAAAATTCTTGGCAATGATAACGTTAAAGACCGAAAAAAGGCTTGGAATGATGAGCGCGTAGATGCGATTGGTAAAATGCAGCGCCTTGGTACAGAGCAGGTAATAGGGAACCAAACCGCCTGAAAAAAGAGTGGTAAAGTAAAAAAAGAGGCTCATAAAATTTCGGTAATGGAAATCCCGGCGGGAGAGGACAAAACCGGTCATGGAAACAAAAAAGAGGGAAAGGGCGGTGCCGGTAATCGTTACAAAGGCGGTAACTCCATAGGACTGCAGAATGGTAACGGGATTTCTTAGAATCATGCCGTAACCGGTCAAGGAAAATACCCGAGGGTAGAAGCTGTAGCCTTCCCGCAGAATAGTTCCCTCATCCATAAACGAGTTAACCACCGTCAAATAAAACGGAATGAAGCAGGCCAGGGCGAAGAAGATCAGAATACCGTACCCGAGGACATAGAAAATAACCCTGTCGGTCGAATAAATCCGGCCCAGGCGCCGTTTGTTCCCCGCAGTCTGTGGGACACCCATCTTCCGCCTCCTTAGAAAAGGGTATAATCGGGCTCGATTCTTTTGACAAGGTAATTTGCCAAGAGGATCGAAACAAAACAGAGGACGCTCTGGAAGAGCCCCGCCGCCGCGGACATACCGATATTGGGGGAACTCATCAGTGATCGGTACACGTAGGTGTCCATAATATCACTAACCTCTAATAACTGTTGGGACCGCCCGGTTATCTGGTAGAACATACCGAAATCCCCCCGGAACACGGAGCCAATGGCCAAAAGCAGCATAATTACCATGGTCGGCCTGATCCATGCAATGGTAATATGCCAGATCCGCTGCCAGATATTGGCGCCGTCAATTTCCGCCGCCTCCAGTATTTCCTGGTCCATACCGGTTATCGATGCCAGATAGATGATGCAGCCATAACCGGTACTCTTCCAAAGCCGGAGCAATACCAGCACAAGGGGGAATTTTGCGGGATTACCGTAAATATTAACCCGCTCGCCCCCAAAAGAGGTGATAATCGTATTCAGGACGCCGGTTTCGTAGCCGAAAATATTCATCATAATCGCGGCGACCACCACCCAGGAAATGAAAAAGGGTAAAAAGGTGAAAGACTGAAAGGTCTTTTTAAGCCGCCTGAAGGGGAGTTCGCTGATAATGACCGCGAATCCAACTTCGCAGACCATTCCCAGGGTGATAAACGCCACATTATAGCTTAAGGTATTTCTGATAAGCTGCCAGAGTTTGCCGGAAATGAAAAGATACCGGAAATTATCGAATCCTACCCAGGCGCTGCCCCATATGCCAAGTTGATTTTTATAGTCCTTAAAGGCAGTAATAATGCCCGCCATGGGAATATAGGCAAATATGATAATGAAGGTAATTCCCGGAAGGAGCATGAGCCACATGAGCCTGTTTTCCCAGACTTTCTGCCAGAAAGGTTTCCCTCTTGCTGCACCGCTTACAACGCCTAGCATATTGTCTCCTTAAAGACGGGATGTTCTTATTCTACCGGCGGTTTTAGCATTAACGACATAGGGAATTGAGCAAAAAACATGGACAATTATGCAATTTTGCGGTATCCTATATTCATGATTGAGAAGCTCGGTGTTTTCTATGATGAAAAAGTCCAGCGGCTGATTGACAGTTTTTCCCTGTGTTTTAAGGTACGGTTTACTATTTTTTCCGCCGATTGCGAAGATCTGATTGTGGGTTCCCCCTATTGTCCTTCCGCCTACTGCGAATTGATACGGGATAAAATCCATTTACTTCCCCATTGTCTCGATCAGAACCGCCGGATGTGCCGGCGTTGTGAAGATTCGCATGAGCCGCTGATTTACCGCTGCCATGCGGGCCTCTATGAGGCGGTGATGCCCCTGGAGGTTAATCAAAAGCTCATCGGATACGCCATGATCGGACAATTCAGGGAAGAGGGGAACAAGGAAGGTATGTCGAAAGAATTATTTGCCCAGGCAGAGAAAGCGGGGGTTGGGGAGGATGCCCTGCGGGAAGTCTACCTAAAACTGCCCGCTTATAACGAGCAGTCAACACAGAATATGGTAAGCCTCTTTTCCGTACTGATCAATTTCATTGTCATGGAGGAATATATCAATGCCTATCAGCCTGGACTGGCGGAGAAAATATCCCATTGGATTGATAATCACCTGGCGGAACCAATGGAACTGGACGATGCGGCGGACGCTATAGGCCGCAGCCGTTCAACGGTTTCACATACGATTAAGAAGCAGTTCGGCATGAGTTTTAAGCAGCTCTGTACCCTCAAGCGGGTTCGACGCTTCGAGAGTCTCATCGCCGCCTCCCCCGCCATGACTATTGCCGAGGCGGCCTACAAGGTTGGCTTTGGGGATCCCTTATATTTTTCGCGAATATACAAAAAATTGCGTCTTGTCTCTCCCGCCGCCTACATTAAATTGATCAAAAAGAATGAAGGAACCACGGGAATCTAAAAAAAACATTCACCCCCCGCTTGAATAATCCAGGAAAAAAGCGTAACCATAAATCTAAGGGCAAATCGTTGCTATCGTTGCTATTAAAGGAGCGGGAAAGGTATGGCTAAAGCGGCGGACATCAAAGCGCACAATTTTATTGTCAATGGGAACCATGCGCCATTAAAGGCTATCTTGATTCTTTCCTGGCCTGTCGTGGTGGAACAGTTTCTGTCTACCTTTGTGAATTACGCTGACACGGCTATGGTGGGCAGCATGGGAGCTTACGCAACCGCGTCGGTTTCCATCAGTAATCCTGTCTTTATGCTCATTGCCGGGGTTTCCATGTCCCTTGGGGTGGGAATCACGGCCCTTCTGGCCCGGGCGGTCGGCGCCGGCGATATTGAGCGGGCTAAATCCCTGATCCGCCATGCCATACTGCTGATCCTCTGCATAGGTTTTCCCATCAGCATCCTCACCGCGGCCTTCAGCCGGCTGATCCCCCTATGGATGCATGCCGGAGCGGATGTTATAAACCATGCCACCCAGTATAATCTTATCACCTCGGCGGGGCGGCCCTTTGCCATAGCCCTTATGGTTGCAGGCTCGGTATTCAGAGGCTGCGGCGATACCCGGACCCCCATGCAGGTCAACCTGGTGATGAATGTCATTAATGTTGTTGGGAATTATGTGATGATCAACCCCACCCATCAGGTTTTGTTTTTAGGGCTGCCGCTTACCATTCCCGGACTTGGTTGGCAGGTGGCGGGGGCCGCCGCCGCTACCAGCCTATCCCAAATCGCGGCGGGGCTCACGGCTATTATACTGCTTTACCGGAAGCCCTGGCCCTTCAGGATCAGCCTGAAAGAAAGCTACCGGATCGACAAAGCCCTCCTCAAGCCTGTGGTGCGGATCAGCGCCCCGGCAATGCTGGAACGTTTCGGCTTATCCATGGCCGCCGTAGTGGTAAACGC
>JAISQR010000337.1 GCA_031274035.1 Treponema sp.
GTAATCGATACCTAAAACAAATTCCGCCATTTGTTAATCCTCCATTCCCTTTCATTCCCGTCATTCTAACGGGACATCATTCCGCCTGTGACATCGAATACGGCGCCGGTGGAATAGGACGCGGCATCGCCGGCAAGAAAAGCCACCATCCTGCCCACTTCTGCTACTTCTTCAAGGCGGCCCAGCAGCAGATTCTGGTTGTACTTTTTTACCGCTTCCTCATCGGTAAGGGTTATCGCGGTAAGCTCCGTAAGAAGCATGCCGGGACAAACGGTATTTACAAAGATGTTATATTTTGCCACTTCCTTTGCCAGGGATATGCCGAAGGAGACCACCGCCCCCTTGGACGCCGAATAGTGGGTCTTGCCGTTTTTAGAGCCGTTAAACGCGGCCTGGCTTGCGATATTGATAATGCGGCCCCCGCAGGAACGGGGTACATTCCGCCTGATAAATTCACGGCACATAAGGAAGAGACTGTCCACATTGGTTGCCATGCAGTCTTTCCAGGATTTGAAATCGGAATCCATTATGGTAACGTGGGGGCAAATACCGGCGTTGTTTATAAGAAGCGTTACCGGCCCTTCCAGAATTTTTTCCGCTTCGTCAAAGAGCGGAGGGACCTGGTCCTCTTTGGAAACATCCGCGCGGAAAACGCCGGATTTAACGCCGTATGTTGAAACCAGAAACGAAGCGACGCCCTTTGCCTTTTCTTCGCTTCCGGCATGGGCATAGTTTACCAGTACATTTACCCCTTCTTCGGCAAGAACTTTGGCAATGCCTTCGCCGAGTCCCCGGGAAGCTCCGGTGACTATCGCGTTTTTTCCTTTCAGGTTATGTTCCATAAATCAGTTCCTTCCAACAGAGGGCTGTCTACAAGACAGCCCTCCACAGCAACAGTTCTTAGTTAGTGGGAACCACAAAGGCATCGGTATTGTCTTTTGTTACAATATCAACACCGGAGTTAATATACGGAGGCATGGGGCTGATTTTTTCAGCTTCCCAGTTGTTGAAGGGATCCACCAAATTGTGGGTATAGGCATACATCTGCATCATGGCCCAATAACCCATGTTGAAGGTGTTCTGAGCGACCGTGCCGTACAGATCTCCGGCTTTGATCAGATCAAGAATACCCTGGTCGGAGTCAACGGTCATGATCTTGATGTCGGTCCGTCCGGCTTCTTTACAAGCCTGGACAGAACCGGTGGCGCCCTGACCATCGGCGGCAAAAATGATGGTGATTTCAGGATGGGCCTGAAGCTGGGCGGCCATGGCCGAGGTAGCCACGGTGATTTCACCCTGATCGTCCACAAAGGGAAGTACCGTTACACCGGAGTCCCTTCTTGCCGCCGCCTGGGCGGCAAAACCGTCCATCCGCTGGCGAATATTAAGCTGATTAGTCCGTCCGATAACACCGATCGTGGCATTTCCACTGGGGAAGAGATTTGTCGACATATAGTCATAGAGGAATCCCCCAAGGAAGGAGTTGTCGGTAGAAACAAAGGACAAGCGCTTGGAATCGGGAGAATCGGTATCAAAGGTGATGACCGGAACACCGGCGTTTACCGCATTGTCAATCGGCTCCTTGAGCGCATTGGGATCGATACAGGTCAAGAGAACACCCTTGGGACCGGTGGCAACAATCTGCTCAAAAGCCTGAACGGATTTGTTCACATCATATTCAGGATCCCCGCCGTACCGGAGGGTAACTCCCAGCTGACTGGCGGCCGCTTCCGCGCCAAGACGGCAGCCTACCCAGAAGGGGTGGCCGGAAAGAAATGCAACCATGTAATAGGTTTCACCCGCAGCTCCCTGGAACGCTCCGCCGCCGGATGCCGCCGCCTGGGTGGCAGTTCCGCCGCCGCAGCTCAAGACAAGCGCAGCCAGTACGATAGCCATCAACACTGTACTTAATTTTCTCATACTCTTCCTCCTAAAAAATTGTATAAGTCAAAAACTTATATTGTATAAGTTAAAACTTATAATTAAGAAAAAACAACAGACAACGTCCCCTGTTTTTCCCCTGTTCACCCTTTAACCTTGTTGAGTTTCTGGGCGGCCCTATGCACCCGGAAATAATCCAAAGATACGGCAATGATGAGAATACAACCGGAAATAAACTGCTGCCAATAAACGGAAACATTCAGCAGAATAAGCCCGTTGCTTATGATGGAAAGCAGGACAACCCCGAGTATGGAACCCAGGACCGTACCTTCCCCGCCTTCCATACTGACTCCGCCGATAACACAACCGGCAATCATGGTCATTTCAAGGCCGTTCCCGAATACGGGGGAGCTGTAATTGAACCGCGACAGGGTCATCTGTCCGGCAATACCCGCAAGAAGTCCGCTTACAATATACACCACAAGCTTAACCCGCTTTACATTAATACCGGAAAAAGCGGCCGCTTTGGAGTTGCTTCCCACATAGTAGGCAAGCCGGAGCAGCGGAGACTTTCGGAACAACACATCCGCTATAAGCCCTATGATCACGCAAAGCACAACCAGGAAGGGTATGTTTTTCCCTATAATTCCCGAACCGATAAACCTGAACCAATCGGGAAGCTTGTCCACCAGGGCTATGGAAGTACCGGTGGTAAGGATGTATCCCAAACCCCGGGCTATATACATCATCGACATGGTCACAATAAACGGGGCCATTTCAAAATAGGCGATAAGCAATCCGCTAAACGTGCCGCATAGAACACTGATGGCAATACCTGCCGTGGCGGCAATGGGCAACGGCACACCCTTAACAAAAAGAACGGTGGTAAAAGCACAGGAAAGGGAAAGGACCGATCCCACCGCCAAATCTATGCCCCCGCATATAATGACCAGGGCCATGCCTATAACCGTAATACAGTTGGTGGCAAAACCCATACTGACCGACCGCAGATTCAGTACCGACAAAAACGAGGACGTGAAAACACTCAAAATAGCGCTTAGGGCCAAAATGATGACAATAAGATTAATTTCCCTGAAATTTCCAACTTTATTTAATACAGCCCCAAATACCTTTGACTTTTGCCTCATCGGTAAAACTCCTTATTATCGCTGCAGGCTTATACCGCCGTTGCCAGCTTCATTATAGACTCTTCGGTTATCGCTTTGCCTTCGATCTCGCCCATCACCTTATTCTCTCTCATCACAATAACCCTGTCGCACATGCCGATAATTTCAGGCAGCTCGGAAGAAATAATGATAACTCCCGTATCGCCGGAAACAAGTCCCCTGAGCATATTGTGAATTTCCGCTTTGGCCCCTACGTCAATACCCCTGGTGGGCTCGTCCAGGATAAAAACTTTGGGATTGGTGTAAAGCCATTTTGCCACCATTATTTTTTGCTGGTTTCCACCGGAAAGGCTTGCCACCTTTTGCTCTACCGTGCTGAGCTTTATATTCAGTTTTTCGGAATAGCTCTTTGCCACATCGGTTTCTTTCTCGCCTTTGATAAAAAACTTTCCGCTGATACCCTTAAGATTGGTGGAACTGATGTTTTGCTTGATCTTCATCCGCAGAAACAAGCCCAGCTGCTTTCGGTCTTCACAAAGGTAGACAAGTCCGTTTTTTATGGCGTCCGAATATTTGCGGATCGACACCGGCTCCCCATTGATCCGGACCCTGGCAGATTTGGTCTTCATAAGGCCGCAAAGGCCGCAGGCAACCTCGGTACGGCCCGCACCCACCAGTCCGGAAAAACCCAAAATTTCACCCTTTTTCAGCTTAAAGCTGATATTCTCGTACAGCCCCGGAACGGTTAAATTTTCAACATCCAGGATCACATCCCCTACACCGCCGCTTTTAGGCGGATAAAAGTCCGAAATACTCCGGCCCACCATCTTGCCCACTATGGTATTGGCGTCGGTTTCCGAAGTGTTTAACACATCCACGAGGCATCCGTCCCGAAGTACGGCAACGCGATCCGAAAGGGCAAACACCTCTTCCATACGGTGGCTGATGTAGATAATGCCTATCCCCTGCTCTTTAAGCCGCCGTATGGTCTTAAAAAGGTAGGCCACTTCGGTATCGGTCAGGGAAGAAGTGGGCTCGTCAAAGATAAGTATTTTGCAGTTGATCGAAATGGATTTGATAATCTCCACCACCTGCTGATCGGCAATTTTGAGTTCCCTCATCTTTTGGGATGGTTTTATTTTTGAATCAAAGATTTCCAGGTATTTCGCCGTTTCCCGGTTAATCCGGTTATAATCGGTAAATCCCATGCCGGTCTTGTACTTTTTAAGACGACCCATGAACACATTTTCCGCCACCGTTAATTGCAGGCAGCTGGAAAGTTCCTGGTGGACAAAACCTATTCCCGCATCCCTGGCGGCGGCAGCATCGTAGGCTCCCATTTCTTTGCCGTCAATGATGATGGCGCTCTTTGCCCCTTCGTCAGGCAGGAAAGCGCCGCCCAAAACATTCATCATGGTGGACTTTCCCGCCCCATTTTCACCGACCAGCGCAAGAATTTCACCGGGTCTAAGATCAATGGATACATCATTCAAAGCCCTGGTACCGGGGAAGGTCTTGCTGATATGTTCCATTTTCAGAACAAATTGGGTGTCCATACAGGCTACTTTAGAAAGCCCTTGGCATCCGGGTTATCGGGCCCAAAGTGTTTCAGCATTACCAGGGAGCTGTATTGGGAAAGATTTTTTATCTCCACCCCTTTTCCGGCATATTCGCGGCAGACATACACTTCATCGGCGGTGATATCGTTGTACCCTATCATTGCCGGAGTCTCGATACCCACGCCATTGATGGTTCCGTGTCCGTCCATCATAATAAGCCCATAGGCGGCAGCGTCTTTGATTGTCACGGTCTTTCCGGGCAGCACGGTAAGTTCCTTGGCGGAAAAATCTTCCGCCCCATAAACCACCCAGTTTTCAAAATACCCTTCAGGGCCGGTCTTTTCGGGATTTTCCACAGGAACCGGTTCCCTGTAGTGATTCGCCTTGAAATTGGGATCCACATTTGCTTCCCAGTCAAGGGAATCTACAATGTAGGCCATGTCATCCTGCTTTTCCTTGGGGAACACCTGTACCAGGAGATTTTTTGCTACAAAATGACCATGCATGCTTGACTGAAAAAAGGCGGAACAATCGCTGACCCTTTGGGGTTCGTAGGTAACAAGAGAGCCCGGCGCGTGGAGTATTCCCGCGGGAATATTCCAGCTTGTCCCCAGCTTGAGCTTAAAGGCCCGGGAATAATCCAAAATGCCGTTATCCCCGCCGATGGCGCCCCAGTTTTCAAGGCACTTTACTATGTCCGCTTTTTTTGTTCCCGGCTCAAAGCCAAAATAGGTAAGATCCCCATTGTAGGTAATGGAATTAAGATGTTTGGGGAAGAAATATGCCTCCGGCTTTGAATGGGCCCCCACCAGTTGGGCCTGTTTTTCGACAAGGTGAACATGAAAATGTATTGGAGCCTGATAATCGTAGAATTTACAAAAGGACAAGAGGCAGCCGTACTTCTTCATTATATCATCACCCAGAATTATACCGCCGGCCTCGTTAACCGCATCTTTGAAAGACAGAAGATTCCCATCGTCGCAAACGATGAAACTTAACCCTTCGTTTTCACGGGTTGTGGGGCCGTTATCCGCCAGTCCGGTGGAAGCCATCCAGCGCTCGCAAACACCGCCGTGTTTCCCAAAATCGTCGTAAAGATCCAGGGGGTTTAATTTTAAACGTCCTCCCGGAGGCAAAAAGGTCCGGTGTACCCAAGCCGGTTTGAGCCGCAGGACTCCGTTATTCCTCTTGATTTCATTGACCACGCGATCCTGAATTGCCATAATCATCCCCCTGTAAGTTAATGGATAATCATAACCCCGAAAAACCCCGGTGTCAACAAAAATCGTCAAAAAAATCAACACAAATCGACATAATATTTCGTTTTTTGGGGACAAATTGGACTTTTTATGGTGTATTTTCTATAAACTTTACAATACATTACATAATCTTGCAGAACAAGATGACGGATTCTTATCGGAATAACATACTTACTACACTAGTGTTATCGGTATTTATATACCCCATATATAGCGCAGGATATGATTGTCGAAAAAGGATCCCATAATAGAATTTGAACGGGACATTACCAAGGTGCCGGAGGAATCTTTACAGACGGAAGAACTCCGTTATCTTATGCATTATAAAATGGCAGAATTGCCTACATGATAGAAGTGGGCCTAAAAGCAGGCGATATTTTTACATGGCAGAACTATCCGTTATTTATGAATGAATTTAAGTCACAAAGATGGCTGCTCTATTTGGGGAATCAGACAATCGAGGCGCTTGTATATCAAGTATCTACTACCACACAATTGTATCACTATCAAGACGGAGGGAGCCGGAACAAAAAAGAGAGGCCGTACAAGAAATTTTCTTTAAACGGCCCCAATTTCTATCCTACGGAATGAAGAACCCCGCCGCAAGCAGCGGGATCTTCGTTCGCTTCGATCTTAGCGATTGTAAAGGCTGGTCCTGATATCGGGCATAACATCCGCTTTGAAGTACTTCACGTTGTCTTTGGTGATGGCAAAAGCGGTAACATACATATTGTCGGGTACGGCGGTAATGCCGGCGGCGGTGTTGTCGCTGGACAGAGGTACGTTCTTGAGCCCGCCGTTGTTCCAGTCTTCCATAATAAGAATGGCCATATATTCGTCAGAGGCGGTCTTGTTACAAAGAGTAGCGGCGATATAACCCTTCTCGATGTAATCAAGGGTGGAAGGTTCGCGGTCGTGAACGACGATGGTGGCGGTTCCCGCGGGGATGTTCAGTTCTTCCATGGCCTGGGAAATACCGGTGCCGGAAGAAGAGTCAAGGCCGATGATCCCCAGATTGGACCGGCTGCCGTAGTTGTTGATAATGGACTTGCCCGCTTCTATGGCGGCGGCGGTATCCGCTTTGTCATCCACCGCGGCTACAATCTGCCAGCCCGGGGCGTTTGCCCTAAGGTAGTCTTCCACACCCTGGCGTTTCGCATCGGTGTTGGAAGCCCCCCAGTTGCCCATGAGAACCAGGTTGCCGCTGTTACCGGCGTGTTTAATAAGTTCACGGGCGGTATCCTTTCCGGCATCGTAGTTGTTAAGACCGATGTAGGTAAGGGCCCCGCCGATGTCGTCCTGGGTTTCACCCATTCTGGTTTCGGTAATCACCACGGGGATCCCTGCGGCCCTAGCCTGCCGGATTGCGTCCAGGGGGCTGTTATCCCACATACGGGTAATGATCCCCGCGGGCTGCTTGCTGATCGCCTGCTCAATGGCCTGGGCCTGCAGGGCCGTATCCCACGCATCGGGGCCGGAAGCCACGATGTTCACATTGAAATACTCCGCCGCATAACGCAGGGCAATGTGAGAATCGGTAAAGTAGGTATGAGCCTGATGTGAAGAACACAGATAGTAGGTACGGTTGGGATCAAGATTGGCGTATACACCCTTGGCGCCGCCGCTTCCTCCGGCGGCTGTGCCGCTTGATTTTGGTCCGCAGCCGGCCACAAGGATCGCAGCGCCCAGAATCAGTGCAAAACTCAAAAGTCCGAGTTTTTTCATTCCTTTCCTCCATAAGAAAATAGTTAAGAAAATATTTTTCAGCACGGAAACTCCGCGCTTGATGCCTGATTAAACTTTTCACTATCGCTCAAAGTTAAATCTTTACTCTTTTCCCAGTTCCCGCCGCTTAAGGATATTCATGTATCCGTCAACAACTACCACGGCAAGCAGCACCAGGCCGTTTACCAGGCTCTGCACATGCTGGTTTACTTCGTACAGGTTAAACGCGTTGTTAAGCAGCACCAGAAAGAGGATGCCGAAAACAGCACCGGGTATATTGCCCTTTCCCCCCGCAAGGCTTCCTCCCCCAATGATACAGGCAATGATCACGTTAAGGTGGGAATTTTGCCCGGTATAACGGTTGGCGGTTCCCGCCCGGGCGTTGATAAGAATACCCGCCAAAGCGGCAAGCACCCCGATAAGCATAAAGAGGATTATCCGCAGCCTCCGTTTGTTCACCCCCATAGCAATAGCGGCCGATTCGTTTCCGCCGATAAAATAAATTCTTCTGCCGCTGCGCCGCCACAGGAGGATCACGGCAAATATCAGGGCCAGTACCACAAGGAGCCAGAGCATAAAGGGGATGCCCAGAATTTTTCCCTGACCGAGGGCCCTGAAACTTGCGGGGAAGTTGCCGTATCCGGCCTTGCCCCGCTTGACCAGGGTAATTTCGGTAATGCCCCGGACTATATACATCATGCCTATCGTGGTGATCAGGGGATTTACCCCCGCCACTTCAATGATAAACCCGTTGAGGGTACCGATAAGCAAACCTGAACCCAGGCCCAGGACAAGGGCTACGGGTGTGGAAAAACCCGCGGTAAGGGCAATGGCCGCAACAAGGCCGCCGAGGCACATCACCGAACCTACGGAAAGATCAAACGCCCCGGAAATAAGAAGCATCATCATTCCCAGGGCAACGATACCTTCCGGAGCGGTGGCGGTTGCCAGTGAATTAAGGTTATGGCTTGAGAAGAAATACCGGGGAACGGTGATCCCCAAAAGCAGCACCATGATTATACAGAGGGCCAGGGAAATCGATTCGGGCCTTCTGCCGGCTATGGATCTAAGGGTTCTTGCGGCGTTTTTCAGCTTTGCGGTATTCATGCCAGGCCTCCGCTCCGGACCGCACTGCGGGGTATTCGGGACGACCTGCCGAAACCTTCTCCCACTTTGCCCATTCTGGTATCAATAAAAACGGTGATGATAAGAATAATTCCCACGATAAGCTGCTGGATCAAAGGTTCAATGTTGTGGACGATCATTCCCGTGGTTATCGTTGCAAGGAAAATAAGGCCCACCACGGAACGAAGCAGGCTGCCCTTGCCGCCGGAAAGGCTTGCCCCGCCCAGGACCACCGCCGTAAGTATGGTAAATTCATGGCCGTTCCCGATGGTGGAATCGGCAAAGCGCAGCCGGGAACCCACCAGTATGCCCCCGATTCCCGCAAGGAACGACATAATTGTAAAAATGGCAATTTTCTGCCGGCCTGCCCTGATACCGTAGATTCTGGCGGTTTCGATATTTTCCCCCACATAGTACATCTGTTTAAAAACCGATGCCTTTTTCAGCAAAATTTCCAAAACAATCACCGCCACGATCATTACCAGGGTGGTAAGCTGGATGCCCCCTATACGCTGGCGGGCCAGGGCTTCGTAGGCCGGGGGATAGGGATAACCGTAGAGCCATGTACAGAGCAGATTGGCCAGCCCCCTGACGGCGGCCATGGTTCCCAGGGTAATCATCATGGAAGGAACCTTAAAACGCACCACCAGAAAACCGTTGATAAAGCCTATCCCGGCGGACAATCCCAGGGCGATAACCAGGGCGGGAAGAAGGGGCCAGTGGTTCCTCATCAAAAGCCCCACCATCATGCCGCTAAAGGCGTAGACCGAACCGACGGAAAGATCCATTTCGCCCATGATCATCAGGTACACAAAACCGATGGTTCCCCAAAAGGTAATGGATACCCCGTACAGAATGGAAATAATATTGTTTACCGAAAGAAAGGTTTCGCTGGTAAAGGTAAGGGCTGTCCCCAGGGCAAGGGTAAGGATGATAATGGTAAATGAAGAAAAATTAACCCGGGCCTGTCCGCTTTTGATTGCCATTTACGCTCCCCCCGCGGCGGAACCCGCCGCCCCGGCCATGATCTTTTCCTGGCTTATATCGCCCTTGAGTACCTCTCCGAAAATACGGTTTTTCGCCATCACCATAACCCTGTCGCAAAGGCTGATAAGCTCGGGCATCTCGCTGGAAAAGACGATCACCGAAAGCCCCTTTTTGATAAGCTCCAGAATAAAACGGTGAATCTCTCCCTTGGCCCCCACGTCTATGCCCCTGGTGGGTTCATTGATGATAATGATTTCCGGGTTCTTTCCCATGCAGATGGAAAACATCAGCTTTTGCTGATTTCCCCCGGAAAGGTTGCGGGGTATCTGAAATACGGAAGGAATGACTATGTTAAATTCATTAATGTACTTTTCCGCATGGCTTGACATCTTCCCGCGGTTAACAAAGAAACCATCGGAAAGCTCCTTGAGAAGCGGCATGGCCAGATTGTCCAGCGCCGGGGAATTGAGAAGGAGCCCCGCGTTTTTCCGGTTGTTGTTAAGGTACATTACTCCGGAAGAAACCAGAGCGTCGGGACTGATCTTTTTAAGCTTTTGACCCTTAAGGTACAGTTCCCCCGTATCGGCGGACTCCAGGCCGAAGATCATCCGGCTTACCGTATTGGTACCGCTGCCTTCAAGGCCGAAAAAACCCAGCACTTCCCCCTTGTGGAGCGCAAAGCTTATGTCCGTTACGGAATTCTTTTTGGAAAAATTCTTTACTTCAAAAACCACTTCTTCCGTGGCTATACCGTCTTCGGTTCTGGCCGAATAGAGGGTTCCCGAAAGTTCCCGGCCTACCATGCGGCTGATAAGTTCCATCTCGGTAAGGGAAGAATTATTAACATAGGTTCCCACATAATTCCCGTCACGAAGCACCGTAACCCGGTCGCCTATGTCCATTATTTCGTCAATACGGTGGGAAATATACACCACCGTAATCCCCTGGTTTTTAAGGCGGCGGATGATCTCCATCAGTTTTTTTACTTCTTCCTGGTTTAGTCCCGATGTGGGTTCGTCAAGCAGTATGATTTCCTTTCCGGCACTGACGCAGCGAAGTATTTCCACAATCTGCTGCTGGCCCATGGTAAGGGAATCCATTTTCTGCCGGGGAGAAATATTTATCCCGAACATATCAATTAAGGACTTTGCCTCCCTGTCCGCCCTGCGCTGGTTGATAAATCCCCCGGGGGAAAGGAAATTTGCGTAGGGGAAGATATTATCCCCCACAGTCATGTTTTCAAAAACCGCCAATTCCTGGTGTACCATGGCGATGCCCGACGCCATGGCGTGGGCAGGGCTAAAATCCCTGACTTCCTTTCCGTCGATAACGATCGAACCGGAACCGGGCGCTTCTTCGCCGGAAATAATCTTGATTAAGGTGGATTTGCCGGCGCCGTTTTCACCCAGCAGGGCGTGAACTTCCCCTTTAACTATGGAAAAACTGACGTTTTTGAGAGCCTGAACAATACCGTAATTCTTGGAAAGATTCCGTATTTCAAGAAAATCAGCCATGCCTGCCGCCGCCTCTGTAGGGGGAATTATACCAGCGTTATTTCCGGGTGTCAAGAAAAAAAAGAAAAAAATATTGCACCAATTAACATAAAACCCCGGTCTCAAATGAAAAATAAGGATAAAATTAACATTTTATATTAAAATATGCTAAAAATTAGCATATTTTACGCCCTTGATTTCGCTATCGCCGCCGCCAGATCACATATCATATTTCTTCGGATCAAGTTTTTCACAGTCGTCCATCACTTCCCCGATTAACGCCGCCTCGTCCGCCGGCAGATCCGCCGCATCCTCCAAAAGGTTTTCAAGGGATGTTTCTTCCCGCTCCGAAAGCGCCAGTTTTCCTTCCTTGTGGGCCTTCTCAATTTCCCCCAGGGCAAGTTCCGCCGCTTTTTTTGTCCTGCCGTAATATCCCTTTTCCTTAACCAGTTCTTTGGAAATACG